>JALHTN010000473.1 GCA_022865865.1 Anaerolineales bacterium | reverse complement strand
GAACAGCGCTTCAGCCGTCTGGCGTCAGTAGCACCCTCACCGCAAGCCATGCTGGAAGCGATCGGAAAAACCCCGGGTGCCGTAGGATTCTTGCCGCGCTCCTGGACATCTCCAGATGTATCCATCATCAAAATCGAGCCTGACCTGCAGGAAGCATTACGCAAGCCACTGATCGTTCTGACCAAAACCGAACCAGGAGCTGGTCTCCAGAATCTGCTCACCTGTCTCCAAACCGGAGCAGGCCAGGCAATTCTAGAAGAGAACTATCTTGATCCTCAATAGTATTTGATGATTATCTTAGGCGTAAATATAGGTAGGGGTGTTCTTCGGGCGGAAATCCAGCAGTCAGCGACTCGTCCCAAATAAAATCACCCGGCACCATCAACCCCTCCAGGATCCGATCCAGCCCCGCCAGCATCTGCTTTTGGGCAGCAGGGATGTCATCTGCTTCCTGCGATAATAAATTCAACATTTCCCTGCGGCTCACCTCATACTGATACCGATCGAAGTTTCCCTTAGGATCTTGACGGAATTCCTCCAGGTAATTTCGCCACAGGTCTATTCTGGAGTGGTATTCTTCCCGGGCTTTCCCTCCCCAGGCAGTACGCCATTTCATCCGGATTGGATGAATTTTATTCTCTACCTTTATTTTCCTTCCATCCTCGATGGAATTCAATTGACGAGCCTGAAGCCTTTCTAATGCGAGCAGCAATCCCCCCAAAGTTAAACTAGGATAGCGTCGCTCACCAGGTGGGGAACTGGCATTCATTTTCCAATAGATTTCTTTGGACAGCAAGTACTTTTCCAGTAATTCAGCTGCTATTTCCAGGTATCCTAAATCATATTCGACTGATGGCATCTTACTCCTTAATTGCTTGACCCGGCGGATCGACCTGCCTGCCAGTTCGGTGTTCATCAGTGGAGGCAAGAGGTTCGCCTAACTTGAGCGCTTTACGAATATCCATGCGGTGCATGGTATTGTGGCGGTATAAAAGCTTTAGGTACCAGCCAATTTCTTTGTCATCGAACCAGGGATGGTTGGCAATGAGGGTTAATTCAGCATCCTCTATAGTCTCAGTTAATCTGAGTGTATCTATGCGCACTTGCTTAAAACCTACCAACAGCTGTGCCGGATTTCCTTGAATGGAGGACACTTCAGCTTCGTTGAACTGATCAATGTCCAGACTGTCCGGAGCACCTGTGCCACCTTGGAGTACATCACCCAGGTATTTTTGATATGCGTGTTCAGCAGAGATGAAATGCGCTAAGACCTCTCGTACTCGCCATTCTGAACCTGTCGAGTAGATCTGCTGTTCCCAATCCTCCGGGGAAAGGGCTTCAAAGAAAGCAATCGTCTTTTCCCCTTCATCGGATAATCGCCGCCGAATATGGGTGATTTCTTCATTCATGGCTTCACCTAGCCTGATAAATCTGAAATGATCAAACGCAACGGTTCTTCGATGTATTTGGTCAATGCCTGCAGGAAGCGAGCGGCTTCTGCTCCATCGCTCACACGGTGATCGACGGAGATGGTGGCTTTCATCCGCCAGCCAGGGACGATACCATTATCCTTGACGACGGGTACCTGGTTGGCAGAGCCCACAGCCAAGATGGCGGCTTCTGGTGGATTAATTATGGCGATAAATTCCTCCACGTTGAACATCCCCAGATTACTGATTGAGAAAGTTGAACCTTCAATATCCTCAACTTTAACTTTACCTTGACGAGCGCGCTCCGCCATGCTGCGTACTTCCTGGGAAATTTGGCGCACAGGCTTTAAATCCGCGTCCCGGCATACCACCGTCAACAAACCATTATCAACTGCTACTGCAACCCCGATGTTGACGTGCCCAAATTGAGTGACGGATAGCCCATCAGATTCGAGCCGGGCATTCAGGTTGGGAAATTCTCGCAGTGCCAGCGCTGCCGCTTTGAGGATGTAATCATTGATCGATGTCTTTTCCCCTTCCGGAAGGAGCGCATTGACCTGTAGGCGTAACTTCATTAAGGTTTCGACATCATATTCATGGGTGACAAAAAACTGGGGAAATTCAACCTTTGACCGCACCATGCGCTTCCCAACTGCGGTTCGCAATTTGGTCAGGGGGATAATGCGGTCAGCGGGTATTTCTCCGGAGATTACTGGATATGCTGCCACTGTTTCAGCAAAGCTAACCGGTGGAGCGGCCTGAAAAGCTTCAATATCCGTTTTTATTACCCGCCCGTTGGGGCCGCTGCCGCGCACCTGGCGCAGATCAATACTCAAGGATTGCGCCATCCGCCTTGCAAGGGGAGAAGCCCTGACACCATCAGGTAAACTTGCACCGTCCGCACTCACTTCTTCACTTATTTCAGGATCAATGGAAACCTCTTCATCGGAGGGCTCAGGTTCTGTCTCTTCTGTTTCCTCGGATGACAACCCTTTGTAACCAGCTAACAGCTCTTCAAAATCGATTTCTTCATCGCCATCGCCGATCACAGCGATGGGTGAGCTGACCGGTACGATCGCATCTTGCTCAACCAGATGCCGGCGCACAACACCAGAAAATGGAGATTCCACTTCGACAGTCGCTTTATCCGTCTCTATCTCCGCTAAAACCTGGCCTTTTTCGACTGCTTCCTGCTCTTTGACCACCCAGCGGATTAAAGTGCCTTCTGCCATATCAAAACCCAGCTTGGGCATATTAACGATTTCAGCCATTAAAGCACCTCCTTTACCGCCTGGATGATGTCCTCGACTTGAGGCAGTGCCATTTGTTCCAAATTGCGGTTATAAGGCAGGGGTACCTCCTTCTGGGCAACCCGCTGGATGGGTGCATCCACATAATCAAAAGCCTGCTCATAAATCCGGGAGGCAACCTCCGCCCCAACTCCAAAGGATCGCCATCCCTCTTCGACCACCACTGCCCGGTTGGTTTTCTTGATCGATTCCAGTACGGGTTCCATGTCCAAAGGTCGCAAGCAGCGCAGATCGATGATCTCGGCGTCTATTCCTTCTTTCGCTAGTTGATCCGCTGCCTTAACTGATAACTCCAGCATCTTGCTGTAAGTGACCAGGGTTACATCGCTTCCTGAACGATGGATTTTGGCTTTATCTAGAGGGATCGTGTAATCCTCATCTGGGACGTCGCCCCGAACCTGGTAGAGGGTGGCATGCTCGATGAACATGATCGGATCATCTGAGCGAATTGCAGATTTGAGCATACCTTTGGCGTCTTCTGGGGTACCTGGAGCCACAACTTTCAAGCCCGGGAAATGAGCGAAGATCGCATCCGGTGTTTGTGAGTGGGTGGCACCCAGCTGGCGGCCTCCACCGCCTGGAGTGCGGATCACCATCGGAATGGTGAACTGCCCACCGAACATATAACGCAACTTGGCTGCTTCATTGACAATATGGTCCATGGCTGCAAATGCAAAATTGATAGTCATCAGCTCCGCTACCGGACGCAATCCGGTTAATGCAGCACCGATCGCCGCACCAATGATTGCGGATTCGGCAATGGGTGTATCTTTTACCCGCTTGGCACCAAAGTGATCGTAGAAGCCTTTGGTGACTGCGTACGTCCCACCCCAGACTCCAACTTCCTCTCCTATGATGAATACCTTCTCATCCCTTTCCATTTCCTCCCACAAAGCCTGCGAGATTGCCTCACGCATCGTAATTCTAGCCATATATCATTCCTTGATTCTTAACTGTTCGCTGATATCGATAACTCAGTAGTGCTTTTAGCACCTCCATTGTTATTGATCAGCGTAAATATCTACAAATAATTGCTCCGCCGTTGGTTCGGGACTTGATTCGGCAAACTCAACTGCATCTTGTGTCTCTTCTTCAACCTGCTGGTCGATCGCATCTAGCTGCTTGCTGGTTGTGATTTTTTCGCGAACCAGATATTTTCGGTAAATTCCGATCGGATCTTCTTCCTTCCATTTCTCAATCTCATCCTTTTCGCGGTATCGCTCCGGATCTCCCATTGAGTGTCCTCTAAATCGATACGTGACCGCTTCTAAGAAGAAAGGTCCATTGCCTGAACGGATATATTGCAAATGCTCTTCTGCAGCTGCTCTCACAGCAATAAGATCCATGCCATCAACCCGGGCATTGGGAATTCCATAGCCTTCCGCCTTTTGACGGATTTCCGAAACCGCCGATGCACGTTCAACAGTTGTACCCATCCCATACTTGTTGTTCTCAGTTACCCAGAGCACAGGCAGATCCCATACTTTCGAAAGATTGACTGCTTCATGGAAGAAGCCGATATTGGTGGCGCCATCGCCAAACATGCAGATTGTGACACCATCCGTGGACTGGTATTGGTCACCCAGCGCTAACCCTGCCGCGATTGGCAGGTGGGCACCTACGACTGCATGACCTCCCCAATAATTCTTCGATGCATCTGCCATATGCATCGAACCACCCTTGCCTTTTGATATCCCGGTGGCTTTCCCAAGTAGCTCTGCCATCAATGATTTCGCCGATATCCCGGCATTGATCGCTACTCCATGGTCCCGGTAGGCGGTAATGATCCGATCCTGGGGTTTGCGAGCAGATATTAATCCGGTGCTGACTGCTTCTTGCCCGATATAAAGGTGCAGAAACCCGCCGATCTTCCCCTGTTGATAAAGCTCGGCGGCGCGTTCTTCTACGCGCCGGATCAGCACCATCTGGTGGTATAAGTCCAGATATTCTTTTTTTTCCATAACAGCTTTGGGCCTCCAAGTACTGGACAAGCTATCGCACGAAAATAACACCGGGGGATACCCGGCGTTATGGTTTATTTGAAAAATAATTGCCGATCAAGTCAAAAAAATTATACCAGATTTATCGTTTTATTCACCCTGTGGAGGCTGTGAGCAAACTTCCAAACCACCCCGAAGAGGTGGATATGGGACCCCCCAATCATGTATCGGGGAACCAGATGCCATCGAGAAACCCTCCCAATCAAAAGGTCCATCATAGATTAGGTTGCCAGATTTAGAATCGAGAACTAATACCCTCCACCTTCCTTCTCTCAAAAAGCTGCCCTGAATTGCTATTTTCTTGCCATCCGGACTCCAGATCAATTCAGCACCCTGCTCTATCGATCTCAATAACCGTGCTGATCCCGAATCTAATTCAATAAGGTAAATACCGCACGCCTGTTCACCATACCGCTGGCATCCATAGACTGCGAGCTGCTGGTTATCCGGAGAAAATGCAAACTCGTTTGGGATGAACTCGGGATTGAAATAATGTACCTCAGGTAATTTGCTTAGATTGATCCAACCCAAAGGAGTAAATCCATAATCAACCTCATTTGACCAGCTGGAAAAAGCAATTAAGGAACCATCTGGAGAGCGGGTGCAAATCAATTGTTCTGGTTCCGTAAACTCGACGTTACCCAGGTAATAGCCATCCGCAAATAGATCAACAGTTGTACCTTGCTCGGGATTGAACCGGGAAAGACTTGTCCAATGCACGGACAATTGGCTGTTGTTAATTGCGAAATCTGAAGGTGGGGATAAATACAGGAGATCTTCCTGCCCTTGTGGGGGTGCAAGGGTATCTTCGGGCAGTTCTAAGGGTTCGAGGACATAATCACCTGTGTGGTCCCTGGCAAAATAGGTTTGCACGTATTGCGAGCGATCATACAGGCGACGGGGAATGGGGACATTGAATTGGACATTGGAGACAATCGTCTCTTCAAAAAGATGATTTGTGGCATTCCCAGAGAACTTCTGGGCGCGCAGGACGAGCCCAAGGTGTTTATCAACCCAATAGCGCCCATGTAGAATTCTTTCCCGCTCACTTTCAAATCCGCTCCCGCGCATTAGTCCTTCGTCCAAGTACCAATCCAATACCAATACCTCTCGTCCTGCGGTTAGATCCTGCCTGACAATCTCGATTTCTCCGGAGAAACCTTCTTGAAATTCACGATTAAACAGCATTTGCTGGAGATTGGGTCGATAATTTAATCCTTGAGGACCGACATTAGACAGCAATTCTCCAGTTTGGGTATTAACCAGGTTTTCCCATCCCCCCACTGCAGAATAAATAAATTCAACCTCGCCTCCATTAGTACCATCCAATAGATAATTAAAATAGGGCTGCTCGATCCAGATCTGCTGGCGTCTAAATTCGGGCTCACCAACGTAGCCTGGAGGTCCATACTGAATCACCAGGGCATCAGCCCACAATGTTTTCCAGTATTCTCTTCCGTCCAAGATCCGCTGGCGGATATCTGCATCACTGGTCTGCAGGTTCAACGCATAGGGTATAGGTTGAGTAGGTTCAGGTGTTGAACTGGGTGAGGTGAGGGTAGGCATGAGCACCTGGGAATCACTGACACCAATCATTACACGTTGTTCGGCTTTGAGCGGTTGATCCGCGGGAATATTATTCAGAGCCTCTAATATCCGGGAATTAAAAAATTTTTTTTCAGCGACCTCTCCCAGCGTTTCACCACCAACAGCTTGGTAAAGAACAGCTTTTTCCGGGAAAGGCGTGGCTGGCTGGGTAGGGTTTGGAGTGGGTGATACATAAACAATCTGATTAACCAGCCTGGTTTCGTAAACAAGTTGAGATGTAGGTTCCGGAGTCAATACGCTGATCATGCGACCCATACCGGCGACGAGCATTATAGCCAATATAACCAGGACAGCCTCTCCCAATATGACAATGCGGTGTTTTCGACGCTCCTTTTCACCCAGGTTGAGCAGAATTCGCCGGGAAATTTGTTCTTCATCATTTTTATCAATTTCATCCTCTGGCCAGCGCTCAATCAATGCGGCAATAATATCCCTTTCCCCCACATCGAGGTGTGCAGCTCTATTCCTCTGTCCCATCCAATATTTTTTCGAACCAGCCAGGAGATCTGTTATCAGGGATTCTGGTGCGTAAATCACCTGAGCGATCTGTCTCTCAGTAAATCCATACAAGTACTCCAGAGTAATGGATATGCGCATCTCGTCTGGTAATGTGTCTATCCAGTCCGAAATGACCTGCGTTTTATTGCCCTTCTCAGTGTAAGTCTCACCTACATGCGTAACGAAAGTTCTAGAAAGATCTAACCCTCTGTTTTGCTCGTAGATTTTGAAGGTTAAGTTAAAGAGCCATACCTGCACATCCACATTGCCGGGGTATTTGTGAGCTTCTTCGACAGCTGCAAGGATGACCTGTTCGGTTAAGCTTTTGCCGCGCTTTGATTGTGTTGAATTTAATACGGACTGGGCAAAACGGTAGATAGGAGCATATTGTTCATGAACCAGCGTTTTAACCAGGGTTTCATCCCCCACCTGGCGGCTCTGAAGCATCCACTCTAATGTTTCAGAGATTTCGGAAGTTTCATCGAACATCGGAATTCCTTCCACAACCATAGTTGAAAGAGAAAGGATCGATATTGCTACTATAACATAATGCGAGATTGGGGGAAATGAAATGGGTCACAGTCGCATATAGATTCTGTTTGTTGAAAAAGTTATGGCAAGCTTCTTATCAGTCGGGGAGAATGCTGTTATGAAAAAAAATCAGATGGTCATTGGGAATCCTTTTTAGATTTTGGTTTCATAGAAATTGATATAATCAATTATCGTGATATTTTTAGGGGTAAGCTCCATTAATTTACTTAAGACTCAAATTATGTGTAGATAATGTTCTCCTGAATGACTATATCTAGTTTGTCTCAAAATTGACTCGGATAGGATGAGTATGGTTGTAATCGAGCATTAAGACGTTTGGTTATCAACCAGTTAGGTGGCGACCAGATATTGAATTTGAAATAGCTTATGGATCCTAAACAAATAGTTACAGACGGGTATGATCATATTGCTGAACAGCATGAGGAATGGGCAAGCGATGTTAGGGTTGAAGAACGCGCCAAATATACTTCTGTCTTAATTGAAAAATTACCTAAGGGTGCTGAAGTACTTGAGCTAGGTTGTGGCTCAGGTATGCCGACAACTCAGCAGCTTGCAGAAAAGTTTGCTGTCATAGGTGTGGACATTTCAGCACGGCAAGTTGCGCTCGCACAACAGAAAGTTCCCGCGGCGAAGTTCATTCATGCAGACATGACAACACTTGACTTTCCAGATGATAGCTTTGATGCAGTAACAGCCTTTTACTCCATTATCCATGTGCCACGCCAGGAACAGGTAGAGCTCCTAAACAAGATAGCATCATGGTTACGCCCCGGAGGATTGCTGGTAATAACGATGGGAGCTCATTCAACAGAAGCGTATTTCAATGCGGACTGGCTGGGTATGCCCATGTACTGGAGCAACTTTGATAGTGAAACCAACCGACGACTCGTAAAAGAAGCAGGTTTGAACATCATCAGTGCAATTGACGAGACAGCAGATGAATTTGACAATCCAATTACCTTTCTTTGGGTGATTGCACAAAAGTCAGTCTCCACCTAACAAAGCGTGCACCTGACCTGTAGGATTCGTCGCGTTTTTCAAGTTTTGGTTCTGGCTTTAGGTTTATACTGATCAATAAACGTTATCTCGTCCCACCCACAGGCAGGTAACGCAAACCGTTAGGCAACAAAAAGAAAAAGAGAACACTTCATGCTGAAAAATATTGGGTTGAGCGCTTTCGCGATATTGATGATTGGCACGCTCGGCCTTTTGATGAACGAGTTTGTAATTTCTTGGGTAGGTCTGGTACATTCAAATTCGCTGCTGCCAATGTAATCGGACTTGTGGTTTTGGGTTGTTCGTACTGGACGAAAAAGCAAAAAAAACACTGAGTGAATCTCTTGTGACTGACCGCCTGTTTACTCAGACAGAAGTCAATATCTAAGCGTGAATGATGTAAAAGGACAATATGCAGAAATTAATCTTGACCGCGCTTGCCGTTGCACTTTTTAGTGGCCTGGCTATAGGTGTACAATCTTCGCTCATTAGTACCGCAGGGAAAAATACGGGGGCAATTCTAACCGGATTGTTGGTCAACGCCCTTGCGGGAGTAGCCGCAGGTCTACTTCTGGTAGTAATCTACGTTCGACAAGGAAATGCCTCCTTCTCGGACATCCAGGCTCCTACGTTAGGAGTAATGGCTATCGCAGCGCTGCTTGGGATTGGTATTATTGCGGGTATTGCATATGCGTTGCCCAAAACCGGTGTTGCGGCGGGGCTTGCGATGATTATCACCGGTCAAATGATGGTTGGTGTTTTAGTGGATACCTTTGGCTTCACGGGTGGACAACCTATTCCGCTAAATTGGGCTCGCATCGGAGGCCTTGGTTTATTAGTGCTGGGAACATGGGTTCTATTGCCCAAAGGATGATCCGACTAGGACGCAAAATCAAAAACTTCTTGTCTAACCCCGCGTTGAATGGACTCGCCTTCGGCTCTGCGAATCGGCGCATTTTGGGCAATAAATGGTTCCGGATTAGCATAGTTTCTCTGCAACACCGGCGAGCAGCTCACGCAATTGTCATGTGGCTTCCTGATCTTCTAAATTCAATTCGCACAACCAAGAGGAGAGAAAATGGACCTGTCAACTGTCGTCGATGTGTTATCTGTAATTGCAGCAGCAAGCGGTCTGATCTTTGCTGGAGTAGAATTACGACAATTCAGGATATCCCGAGAACGAGAATCCGCTCTTGAATTGTTCAAAACCTTTCAATCTCTAGAATTCATGAGGGGAGTTCGAGTCATCCCTCAACTGCCGGATAATCAAAGTAAGGAGCAAGTTGAAGAACTGGCGGGTGAGCGAATGGATGATTTATATTTCACTATTGCCAGCTTAGAAGGATTAGGGGTTCTGGTGTATAAGGAGGAATTAAGCCTGGAATTAGTTGAAGATTTCTTTTCTGGGATCATTGTAACGGCATGGTTGAAGCTCCGCCGATTTGTGGAGGATGAGCGCAAATCGTTGGATCGAGAAACTTGGGGGGAATGGACGCAATGGTTGGCTGAGAGAATTATGGATAGAGAAAAGACAAGGCCTGCAGTTCCGGCACATATCGAACATCAAGATTGGAAACCAAGCTAATAAGCTAAGCTACAAGGATACGTTGCTGAGAACGCCAATTAAGCCATATAACCACTCCGGAGAACGGACCGGTGATCCCCGCGCCAAAAGCAAGGGAGAGTGGAAATCGAGGGGAGCTAGAGAGTCGCGAGCGATTCCGATCATGGCCTGCTGCCGTGGCGGTGTCCGCTCAAGAGAGGGGTTAGTCAGCACTTGCTCCAATTTCCAGCAGGATTTCTACAAGTTCGTAGGTTTCTGTCAGGCCGTGTTCAGTCTGGATCTCGCGGTAGTCCCACTGGGGATCGGCCTCCACCTTTTGGATTTTTTCGCTGGTGAAGCGAAAGAATGGAGTAATTCGATATATAGGATAATATAACTTTAATAATGAGGGGTGAGATTATATGACAGAAATAAATCAACTACTTCAAAATACCCTTATCCAGGCAGACTCTCCCAGAAATCTTTTATTATTGAACCCTTTGTCAACCGGTTGAATATTTCTCCGATGGGAAATCTTTATGAACTTCGCCTCCATGAACCACAAAACAATCCTCCAGGAGGACCCCAATTAATACATAGGGATGTTGCAATAAGCACGCTATCCTGCTATGCTGTAGTTACGCGATGACGCCCTTTCCATAGATAAGGAGACGTAGATGTTCTGCACTGCATGTAATTGTGAATACAAAGGCTGGTCGGGAAAGTGCCCCAGCTGCAAGCAACCCCTTCAGGAGGGTAACCCTCCTGAACCCCCAAGGAATGTTGCGCAGATTGATTATGATTCACTTGTTGAAATGATCAAAGAAAATGGGGATACTCTTGAAATTCCTCTTACCGCAAGCCAGGTCGCGAGGAGCAAGACAATCCGCTTCCCATGGTTGGGTTTAGGATATGCCTGGACACAAAAAATGAACGATGCAAATAGCGATATCGCGGTGGAGCTCATTACGACGGAAGTAGGCAAAGACCGCAAATGGGCCTTCCCTTACGGGGGACTTGGGTATGCTTGGCAGCAGAAAACTGAAGGCAGGATAGGTGGAAACCAGCTCAGCTTGCAAGCTACACAAGTGAACCGAAAACGATCCTGGAGCTTTCCATATTCAGGACATGGGTATGCCTGGACAGAGGCGATGAGCGGAAAATGTGGCCAAGATATCAGGGTTGATTTAAAAGCAACTGAAATCATCCAGCAACGTCGCCACAGGTTTCCCTATTTCGGATTTGGGTATGCCTGGGTCGATGAGGGGCTTCTCACTCTGACCCTGATTTAATGCGAATTATCAACAACTGAACACAAATTTCATTAGAGGTTAGCGCTGGATTGATAACCGGTAGAAATAATATCCATAAATTCAAACGGGCCTTATTAATATATCCCGAATATGGTTTGGATATAGCCCAGGACTGCGAACCTGACACAGTTAGCGGCAGCCAACCCAGAAGCTATCTGTGTTATCCATGAATTGTTCCTTTCCGTCAATAATCAATTGATTTACCATAAGATACCACCCTGCCTATCAGCAGAGGGTATTAGAAAGTCACTCACCCAGACCTGGCTGATTTGTCTCGTGAAAAATAATGGCACTCTTTACTTTGAACGAGTTTACTGAGCCATACTGCATTGACATTAATAGGTACAGCGAGATGGGCAAAGAAATACCCTTGTTTAGGAGCCAGGAGTGAAAAAATCGGATTTCGAATCATTATTGATATCGTTTTCCAACTCAAGTTGATGTGGTTGTCAGTCAAGGATATTTGCACATTTTGTAATCCTTTGCGCAACTAATCTGGTGGAAAAATGCAAAGAAACTAAAACGCACCCTTAATTGGATGCGTTTTTAATTTCCTTCAAAATGACCCGCAAATATGACAAAGCACATATTGCCAGCCGTGGATAATTGCACTATTCTTTAATCAGGAATCAAGATGCCTGAGAAAATCCTACCCACCCCGGCTGCCCAAAAGTTCTATGATCGCATCGGCAGCCGCTATGACTGGTTCGAATTCTACGAAGGACGAGCGAAGGAACGCGGCTTCCAGGCCTTGCAGCTGGAGCAGGGTTTACGGGTGCTCAGCATCGGCGCGGGTACTGGCAAAGAGCTTAATAAAATTGAGCAAGCAATTACTCCCGGTGGTGTGGTTTATGGATTAGATCTCTCACCGGTTATGGTCCGGTTGACCCACGAGCGCATTGGTTCCACGATCTGCCAGGCAGACGCCCGCCAGCTGCCATATGCAGATCAGGGATTTGACCGTCTTTACGCAGCCTATGTGCTCGATCTGCTGCCCCTGGCTGATCTTGGCCAGCTATTGCTAGATTTTTGGAGGGTTTTAAGACCCAACGGGGGGTTGGTGATCTTAGCGCTCACCGAAGGGATTGACCTGCCGTCTAGAGCACTGGTTTCGGTCTGGAAAGGGGTCTTTTCCATCTCTCCTGCAATGTGCGGCGGATGCCGCCCATTAGAGCTATTCGATCTTGTCCAGAAGGCTGGTTTCACAAACATCCAACGCCAGGTGATCGTGCAAGCCGGCGTACCGAGTGAACTGATCAGCGCCCAAAAAAATTAGAGACCCTTATGGTTGAAAAAATTACCGAACTCAAACCTCCCAGGGGCCTCACCCGCTTCCTATTTCGAGCTCCAATCTGGTTATATAAAATACATTTGGGATGGCTCCTGGGTAACAGGGCTCTGAAGCTAACTCACACCGGCCGCATTAGCGGACAGCCGCGCCATGTTGTGCTGGAAGTTGTAAAATTCGACCCTTCCAGCGACACTTATTATATTGCGGCCGCCTGGGGGGAAAAGAGCGATTGGGTAAAGAACATTAAAGCCAACCAGAATGTCAGGATACAAGTTGGCAGTCGTGAGATTAATATGCTGGCTGAACAGCTCACACCTGATCAGGGTGAACTGATTATCCTGGATTACGCCCAACGACACCCCTCGGCAATGACCAGCCTGGCGCGCTACATGGGTTATCAGCTGGATGGTAGTGAAGCTGATTTCCGTGAATTAGGTCGCAGGCTGCTGATGTACTCACTCACACCACTCACGCAAGGAACTGAGACATGAATTCGATCCTCATATTCACGTACCCTCTGGGCATTATCCTGGTCCTGATCCTGGTTATCGGTTTGGGGTTCTTCCTGACGCGCAAATATAATTTAGGCTGGCGTTTGTATTGGATCGGAGCTGCCTTGTTCGTCATTTCCCAGATCCTGCATATTCCCTTTAACCTTCTATTGGATCGTTTATTTAATACCGGTGTCCTGCCTACTCCACCAGAGGAATACCAGCTCATTTTCAGCGCGCTCTTGCTGGGTCTCAGTGCTGGGTTATTCGAAGAGCTGACTCGATATGCTGGGCTGCGCTGGTGGGCAAAAGATGCCCGTTCCTGGTCGAAAGGTCTTTTATTTGGCGCTGGATGGGGTGGGATAGAAGCGATCATATTTTTCGTCGTGGTCATGATTCTGAATTATGGCATTTTTATGGCTTTACGCACAGTCGACCTGACCTCGATTCTTCCACCTGAACAGCTAGCGCCTCTTCAACAAGGCCTCAATCTGTTTTGGGGGGTATCCTGGTATGATTCGCTGTTAGGTGCTCTGGAACGAATTCTTGTTCTGCCGGTCCAAATTGCTTTAACTATCCTGGTGCTGCAAGTTTTCATCCGCCGGCAAAGCCGCTGGTTGTGGATCGCCATCGCATGGCACACCCTGCTTGACGCGGTTGCCGTGATCACTGTTCGCCAGTGGGGCGCATATGCTACTGAAGGTATTTTAGCAATCTTCACCCTGCTGAGCATTGGGATAATTTTCGCCCTGCGCAGTGATGATCCAGCTGTCGAATCAAACGAAAGTGTTACTGAAGGAGATGGCGATCATAAGCAGCTCAACCTACCCCCGATCGAAGAAAATCCTGATAATATTGATCAAACCCGATATACAGATTAAATTATGATAACCACTCAAAACCTGACAAAAAAATTTGATGAAATTACTGCCGTTGAAAACCTGTCGCTTGAGATTCCTGAAGGTGAGGTTTTCGGCTTCCTGGGTCCGAATGGAGCCGGGAAAACCACGACCGTGCGGATGCTGACCAGTCTGATCAGCCCCACAGCTGGAGAGGCTTCCGTCAACGGTTATCAGGTTGGCGAAAAGGATATCGATATTCGACGCAGCGTCGGCTTGCTAACCGAAACCCCTGGAATGTACGACAACCTGAGCGCTGAACGGAATCTTGAGATCTATGCCAGTTTGTATGAGGTGGAAGATATCAAAGGGCAGGTAGAGAAATATCTGCGTTTCCTTGGTTTGTGGGAAAGAAGGATGGATATCGCCGCTACTTTTTCAAAAGGGATGAAGCAAAAGTTGGCCATCGCCCGCGCCTTGCTGCACGAACCACGCACGGTGTTCCTGGATGAACCAACCGCAGGCCTTGATCCTGAAGCTTCCCGCCTGGTCCGGGAATTCATCCTGGAAATAAAACAGCAGGGACGCACCATATTCATCTGCACTCATAATCTTGACGAAGCTGACCGGCTCTGTGATCGAATCGGGGTTTTCAAAACCCGTCTTCTGGTCGTAGATGCGCCCACCACGCTGCGCAGACAGGTTTTTGGTCGCAAAATAGTGTTTCATCTTCAGCAAGCGGATCAGAATTTGGTGGATAAAATTAGCCACCATCCTCATGTTACGGAAGCCCGGCTGATGGAGCACAAGATTGTGGCAACCATCGAAGACCCAGAGACTCATAATCCAGAACTAATCCGTCTCCTGATCAGTGAAGGGGCAGAGGTTCAATTTGTTGGCGAACTGCGCCGCTCTTTAGAAGATGTGTATCTGCAGCTGGTCAAGGAAGCTTAATAGTGATCCCAACCGGGGTAGAGCGCTTATTGGGAAACTCTTGGCAATGTCGATCATAGTTCCTTTCACGAGCTGCTTCCCATAAGGTAAGCAATGAACAAAATTAAAACGATTATCCGCAAAGAGTGGTCAGAGGTATTCAAAAACAAGATGGTGTTGTTTACCGTCGCCTTTTTACCCCTGATCCTGACCGCCATACCCTTAGGTATTATCTATGCCACCCAATCGAGCGGTGAATTCAATGCTGTAGTGACCAGCGATATGCCGCAAGAATTCGATGCCTTTTGCCCCAACAATTTCAGCGGTGGTGATTGCTTTCAAGTTTTTATTGTCAGCCAATTTATGATCATGTTTATGATCATCCCCCTCGCCATACCTGCCTCGATTTCTTCTTACTCCATCGTTGGTGAAAAGGTGAATCGCAGTCTGGAACCGCTCTTGGCTACTCCGATTACCACTTCGGAATTGTTGGTCGGCAAAGCACTTGCGGCCATTATTCCAGCACTGGCAGCAACCTGGATCGGTTTTAGTATTTTCATCCTGGGAAGCTGGATCATGATCGAAAATCCGGATGTCATCGCCAGTTTTCTGGATGGTCGCTGGCTGACAGCCATCTTTGTTATCGGTCCTTTGATGGCTCTCTCAGCGGTCAGCTTCAGCATCATTATTTCCTCGCGGGTGAACGACCCCCGCGTGGCTGAACAAGTGTCGATGATCATCATACTTCCCGTGTTGGCCACTTTCTTTGGACAGATGGCAGGTATCATCATTTTAGATATTAAATTCATGGTTGCCAGTGCATTGGTCTTGGCCCTGGTAGACCTGGTGCTGATTTACCTGTCAATCCGCCTCTTCCAGCGTGAAACGATCCTCACCCGCTGGAAATAGGAGACATAGAAAATCTCCATCATGACAATCATCAATATTTTGCTCGCTCTCCTGTTCTCCTTCTATTCAACCAGTGCAGGTTTTCAAGAAGAACAGCTCCAGATAAGCCTGAAACGAAATTGGGGGTACTCATCCGGTACCGGCAGAATTCAGGGTACCTTCACCATTCGAACAAGTGGACCTGATGATTTAGCCCAGGTTGTTTACTTCCTTGATGACCAGGTGCTGGGTGACACACATGAAGAGCCCTTCAATCTGCAGTTCAACACGGATAATTTCACCCTTGGTGCTCATCAGCTGCGTGCCACGGGACTCACGGCAAGCAATACTGAGCTAAGCTCCAACATCATCCAAGTTGAATTTGTTTCTGCTGACGATAGTTGGCAGGCAGCGACTAATATAATCGTACCCCTGGTAGTGGTGATATTAGGCGCATTGGTATTGGCTATCATAATTCTATTGATTTTCACACGTGGTAAGAAAGACTTACTGCCGCCAGGCGCGCCGCGTAAATACGGTCATTATGGCGGTGCTATCTGTCCGAAATGTTCGCGTCCGTATAGCAGGCATATCTATGGTCTAAATTTAGGCCTGGTCAAGTTCGACCGCTGCCCTTATTGCGGCAAATGGAGCCTTGTCCGGCGAGCTTCAAGAGACGAACTGGAAGCTGCTGAAGCCGCAGAAATTGGTGCAGCCGAAGAAGGTATCTTTTCTCCACACAGGTCGAAAGAAAGTGACCTGCGGCAAGAAATCGAAGATTCGCGATTTGAAGACCTGTAGGTTGACCGCTATACGAAATTGCTTCATTACCTCAATATTAGGGAGCATACACACCAGAAACCGGGATGATCTCAGCCCATGGTTACCAAAACCAATAAAAAATAATTAAGCCAATAATGTCAGGACGTATGTATAATAGATCAGTGACAGTTAGCACTAGGCTCAAATCGTTAATATATTGATAATGAAGGTAGTAAATATCGTCCTGTTGATTATGTGTGCGTTTATTGGAGGTAAGTGAATGCCCATAAAGGGATGGATTGAAGTCGATGAACTCTACTGCAAAGGCTGCGATTTGTGTGTCAATGCCTGTCCACAAGAAGTGATCAGCCTTGACCTGGATCGCCTTACTCCCAAAGGCTATCACCCGGCCTACCTGAGCTCAGAGGGCTGCACCGGATGCACAATTTGCGCTATAGTATGTCCGGAAGCAGCCCTTACTATTTACCGAGAAGTGCCTGCCAAGCGCGTAAGAGCTGCAGCATAGGAGTGTTCCCATGGTGAAAGAACTGCTCAAAGGCAATGAAGCCATTGCTGAAGCAGCTGTCCGCTCCGGTTTAGAAGCTTATTTTGGATACCCGATCACACCCCAAACAGAATTACTGGAATGGCTCTCCAAAAGGATGCCCGAGCTGGGTCGCACCTTCATGCAAGCAGAAAGTGAATTAGCTGCGATTAATATGGTTTACGGAGCAGCCTGTACCGGCGCCCGGGTGATGACCTCCTCCTCCAGCCCTGGGATCAGCTTGATGATGGAAGGCATATCCTATATCGCAGGTACACAGGTTCCGGTGGTATTGGTCGATGTGATGCGTGGCGGACCCGGTTTAGGCAATATCGCCCCCTCCCAAGGAGACTATAACCAGATCGTTCACGGTGGTGGACATGGAGATTTCCACCCTATCGTGCTCGCTCCAGCCAGTATACAAGAAGCGATCGATATGACTGCGGATGCTTTTCTATTAGCAGAAAAATACAGATCGGTGGCTGTTGTCCTCATCGATGGGAGTATCGGCCAGATGATGGAACCGGCAGAATTACCTCCCATGCAACCCATGAGAAAGCACAAACCCGAATGGGCAGTCACCGGTGCAAAAGACCGCGAGCGGCGTATCCTAAGTTCGATTTATATTGACCCTGAAGAAGAAGAGCAGCTGAATTTCCATTTACTTAAGCGTTGGAACGAGATCGAAGCCAATGAGCTGCGCTATAAAGAGTATTTTATGGAGAACGCAGAGCTGGTGGTAGTCGGCTTTGGCACCGCAGGCAGGGTAGCGCTTTCTGCTGTGCGAGCCGCGCGCGCTGAAGGCATCCCTGTTGGTTTGCTGCGACCGATAACAGTCAGCCCCTTTCCCTATGCTCGCATAAAAGAGCTGACCGATCTAGCCTGTGGAATGTTAGTCGTCGAGATGAATTCTGGTCAGATGCTGAAGGACGTACAAGCAGCTGTGGGTGGTAAGATACCGGTGGAATTTTACGGTCGCCTGGGGGGTATGGTTCCCCTTCCTGATGAAATTCTGAGTGAAATCCGGCGTTTATGCTACGAGCCAGTAGCCCCGAGTGCCAATCCAAGAATTTCATGGATGGAACGCATGGATATCCAGGAAAATTAAGGAGTATCAAGATATGGGTTCAAACCCACCTGTTGAAATTGTTTACCAACGCCCAGGAACATTCACAGATGCGACCACCCATTACTGCCCCGGATGCACCCATGGTGTCGCCCATCGACTCGTCGCTGAAGTTCTCGAAGAAATGGACGTGCAGGATAAGACTATTGGTGTCGCTTCTGTGGGCTGTTCGGTTTTTGCTTACAATTATTTTGATTTCGACTTTGTAGAGGCTGCCCATGGCCGCGCACCTGCCATGGCGACGGGGATCAAACGTGTGCTGCCGGACCGGGTTGTGTTCACCTACCAGGGTGATGGTGACCTGGCTTCTATCGGTATGGCAGAGATCGTGCATTCAGCAGCTCGCGGAGAGAATATTACCGCTATCTTCATCAATAACGCCAACTTTGGTATGACCGGCGGCCAGATGGCTCCCACCACGTTGCCGGGCCAGAAAACCACAACCTCCCTGGGAGGTCGAGATGTTGAACAAGCTGGCTTTCCAATCCGTACAGCGGAAATGTTAGCAACCCTGGACGGAGCCGGGTATATCGTAAGACGCAGCTTGCATGACCCAAATAACATCCGCAAAGCAAAGAAATCAATCCGCTTAGCTTTTGAAACCCAGGTGCGCGGGTTGGGATTTTCTATGGTGGAATTATTGTCCTCCTGTCCGACAAATTGGGGATTAAGTCCGACGGAATCCCTAAATTGGATAGAAGAGCATATGATTCCATACTATCCCCTGGAGGATTTCAAAGTCGCCCCCGGTATCAGCCAGCTGCGAGTCTGAAAGAGCAAAGGAAGGACCATGCAAACCGAAATAGTGATTGCAGGATTTGGAGGTCAGGGAGTACTCTTTGCTGGACAGGTATTGGCATATGCTGCCATGGATAACGGCAAAGAGGTGACCTGGATACCATCTTATGGACCCGAAATGCGCGGCGGAACAGCAAACTGTACCGTTGTCATCGCAGATGAAGAGATTGGATCTCCAATCGTGCGAAACCCAACAGCAGTCCTCGCCATGAACCAGCCATCCTTGGAAAAATACGAACCCAGAGTAATTGAAAATGGCACCCTGATCATCAATTCTTCACTGATCGACCAAACAGTAGAAAGAGCAGATCTGCGATGTGTAAAAATCCCTGCCAACGAGATCGCCGAATCTTTGGGTGACAAACGCATGACCACTATCGTCATGGTTGGTGCTTTGCTCACCGAAATCCCGATATTAACCATTGAATCCATTGAAGCCACACTGCAAGCCCACCTTCCGGAGCGGCATAAAAAGCTGCTGCCTGTGAATTTCCAAGCTCTCCGGGCGGGTGCTGATTTCGTGCGTAAGGAGCGGATAGGACAACAAGCATAACTGCATCACCCTCTGAGGCCCTGACAACTGTTCTGCATACATCAAACACTGCCGTTCATTCCAGTTTCATCTCACTTCATCACATATGGCATTCATTACTCGCAGGTTAATCGGGCCCTAAACAACATCAGCGCACATTGAACCGCGTCCTTGAAACTCTTTTACGACGGGGCTGTCACTTTCAGACAGCCCCATTTTTTTTCATGAGCCAAAGTGGTTCCAAGGGTAGTTGTGAGGATCCGCGAGTTTCCCATTTACAAAGCACAGCGGTATGGTTGGTCCAACCCACAATTTAAGACCGGAAAACTTTCAGCATTGCTGCGCCCACAAAAATCGATTACAATGGAATTCAACCCAATTTTATCTGAATAATTACCCTTCCAATTACCTAAGGTAGCCAGAAATGAATCAGGAACAGGTCATTTACATTTGCCCGAAATGCTTCCGGGTATGCGAAACCGAGTCAGAATGTCACCAACATATGATGGTCATATGTGAGACCGGTCATCCAGGCGATGATAAACGCAAACCGATCACTGACCCCTTTGGGAGACTCGTATCTCGCGCCCCGCGCTGGTATCTTGAAGCCCTCAGTCGTGATAGGCAAACCTGAGTAAGGAAACCATCGTATTGGGTGGCATCATTAAACACCCCACCCCCAAAATAGAGTGATTCTTGTGAGGGAAATGGAATTTTGCTTTGATGGCAAAAACTCTGAATTAATTTGATATTGCCAATAATTATTAAAATCGGGCCGTGGAAAGTTATCATCTTCCACAGCCCGATTGTGATTGTGTTATCTTGTTTCGTTAATTCATGATCTCAACGCCCCTATATTTCAGGGCTGCATGAGCTGCTGACAATCGAGCGATTGGTATGCGGAACGGTGAGCAGCTGACATAATTCAGACCAATTGTATAGCAGAACTCGATCGATTCCGGATCACCACCGTGTTCACCACAAATGCCTACTTCCAGATCGGTGCGGGTAGCGCGACCGCTGCGAACACAAATTTCCATCAATTTTCCAACCCCTTCCTGGTCGATAGTTTGGAAAGGATTCTTCGGTAGAATACCATCTTCCACATATTTAAGCAGGAAGTTGCGTTCAGCATCATCACGACTGTAGCCGTAAGTCATCTGGGTCAGATCATTGGTACCAAAAGAGAAGAACTCAGCCACTTCAGCTATCTCACTCGCGGTGACTGCTGCACGTGGAATCTCGATCATGGTCCCAAATTTGTATTGGAACTCGACACCTTTCTCCTGCATAACCTCTTTCGCGATCACAATCAGACGCGGCTGGATCACATTGAGCTCATTAACCGTACCCGTCAGGGGGATCATCACTTCTGGCTTGGCATTGACACCCTTGAGGGTGACATTAGCGGCTGCTTCGAAGATCGCCCGCACCTGCATTTCAACAATTTCTGGCATCATGATGCTCAAACGAATGCCGCGCAATCCCATCATTGGATTGCTTTCGTGCAGGTTCTGTACATGACCCAGCAATTCTTCCTTTTCAGCTAATCCTTCGGTTTCACCTTTGACACGCATGGTGATGACCTCTTCAAGCAGTTCATGTTCTGAGGGCAGAAATTCATGCAGGGGTGGGTCGATCAAGCGTATGATCACCGGCAGTCCATCCATGGCTTCAAACAAGCCTTCAAAATCCGAGCGCTGGAAGGGGAGCAGCTCATTCAGAGCAGATCGCCGCTCATCAGAGGAATCCGCCAGGATCATCCGCTGGACGGTTGGCAATCGTTCCTGTTCAAAGAACATGTGCTCGGTGCGGCACAAACCGATTCCGACTGCACCATACGAACGCGCCCGGCGAGCATCCGCCGGATAATCTGCGTTTGCCCATATCTGCAAGCCAGTTGTCGGCCATCCCTCGGGTGCTGAGCGGATACCCGGTGTAGCGCTGATCTCGTCAGCCCAAGAAAGCAAAACCAACAGGTCAGTCTGCTCTTCCAAAGTTGGAGCAATGGTGGCGATTTTACCAAGGAAAACTTCTCCACTGGTACCGTCGACTGAAATCCATTCACCCTCTTTTACAATTTTACCCTCAACTGTCATCAGGCGTTTGTCAAGATCAAGGCGGATCATGGCGGCACCCACCACACACGGGACACCAAACTGCCGAGCCACAACTGCTGCGTGAGAAGTTGCGCCTCCTTCGCTGGTCAGAATCCCCTTTGAAGCCAGCATTCCGTGAACATCATCTGGTTTCGTAAAAGGCCGCACCATGATCACATCCTGGCCTTCTTCTTTGGCCATACGTTCGGCAGTATCTGCATCGAAATAAACCTGCCCGACAGCAGCACCGGGGGAAGCATTGACACCAGAAGCGTACATGCTTCCAATCTCCCGAGCCTCATCCTGTGCCTTGATATCGAATTGTGGGTGCAGAAGCGTATCAACATCATCCGGCAATACTCGTAGGACGGCTTCTTCTTTCGATATCAGTCCCTCATTTGCCATATCAACGGCAATTTTTACCGCAGATTTAGCAGTCCGTTTACCGGTGCGTGTTTGGAGCATCCATAATTTATTTTTTTCGATAGTAAACTCAACATCCTGCATATCTCGATAATGAAGCTCCAACTTTTTACAGATTTGTAGAAATTCATTATAGGCAGCTGGCATCTCTTTTTCAAGATTGGTGATCTTTTCTGTGTTGCGAATCCCTGCAACAACATCTTCCCCTTGTGCGTTCAGCAGGTAATCCCCATAAAGCGTCCTATCGCCAGTGGCTGGATCGCGTGTGAATGCGACACCGGTCCCAGAATCCCAACCCATGTTTCCAAACACCATGGTCTGGATATTGACAGCCGTACCCAAATCATGTCGGATTCCAGCGGCATTGCGGTAATCCACAGCCCGCTTTCCATTCCAAGACTTAAAGACCGCTTCAGTAGCTAAGCGCAGCTGGTCATATGGATCCTGGGGAAAATCAAACCCCATGTGTTCTTTGACTACAGCCTTGAATTTTTCAACCAGGTTCTTCCAATCCTGCGCGTTTAATTCCGTATCGGACTTAATCCCCTTCTTCTCCTTGTACTCATCCATCGGATCTTCGAACGCTTCATCATCTATACCAAGTACTACCTCTCCGAACATCTCCACCAGCCGGCGATATGCGTCGTAGACGAAAGTCTCATCCCCGGTCAATTCCGCCATTCCCGCGGCCGTCTCATCATTGAGACCTATGTTTAGAACGGTATCCATCATGCCTGGCATTGAGAATTTTGCTCCAGAGCGGCAGGATACCAGGAGTGGATTGCTTGCATCCCCGAATGCTTTACCTGTTGCGGCTTCAATTTGTGTCAAAGCTGCCAACTCCTGGTCCCACACCCCGGTTGGAAATGTTCCTTCTTCAGCCAAATAAGCATTGCAAGCTTCCGTGGTTACCGTAAAACCGGGTGGTACAGGTACACCAGCCCGAGTCATATCCGCCAAGCCAGAGCCTTTGCCGCCCAGCAAAGCGCGCACATCTTCCCAATCCCCTCCAACAGTCTTTTCAGCGAGTTCGACCTCGCTAAAAGTGTAAACCCATTTCTTGTCAGTCATCCTGACCTCCTCAATCGATATTATTATGCTTGCTTAGTTAGCGCCCTAAACTGCCTGGCACAGTAGTCCAGGGAATTTAAGGGACTCGCTAATTGATGTTCAACCAAGTATGGGAAGTTAACTTCACAAACTGGGTGTGCGTAAAAACACACACGAATTATAGTTTACCACTCGGCAGGAGTTTTCACAAAATGTATTTTGTCAGTACAATAGGTGATAATCAGCATCAATTAACAACCAGTATCAACGCATCGAAGCAAGCCGATCACCCTGGAAATCTTCGGTGGTCCAGAGTTTAATTGTTCATGCTTGGAGCTGCGCGTGACCAAATCTGACGAAATAATGGAGATAATGAAACGCATCACACAACTGGAGGCAATGTTGGCAGAGCTCGAAGCTCGGATGCCAGCCCACTCAATTCCACCCAACTTGATTGCAGAAATGGACCTGCTGGATGAAAAAATTCAAGCAGAGAAATTTCGCCTTGAAGCCATCCAGACTGAGGGTGATAATTCCTGATATCTGTATCCATTGATTTTATGATTCACTGATCAATCCAGGTGTGAGTCTCTTTCACATTTCCCACATACCGAACAACATTAAATAACCATCACAGACACAATCAAGTCTGACATGAGCCAGGAAATCTTCTCCAGCACTGTGTATTGTAATTAATTTTGTAATATTTTCTATACTTGCAAGATTGATAGGGAATTATAATTGACTTGCCCCCCCCGATCATGCTAAAATCAAAGCGATCCGATAAAGGCAAACCCGGTGAAAGCTGGGGACGCAAAGCCATGGGTCTAAGACCATTCATGTGATGGTTATGATCGCCAGGCCGCCGAGATCGTTGACATGTATATTGTCTGCGTATCTAAGGCTTGGTTATCCCAGGCCTTTTTGCTATCTAGGAGAAACAGAATGAAAATTCAAAACTCAATCACGCGGTACTCCGGTCTCATCCTGGCATTGATCCTGCTGGTTTCATTCACAGCAGTCGCCCCTGCCCCTCAGTCTGAGATGGGCTCATTCATCGTCAGGGGGACGGATTTGGATGCTGTTGCGAATTTGATTACAAACTATGGGGGCCAAGTTACTTCAGAATTGAATGTGATCAACAGCCTGGGTGCTATTTTGCCCGTTCGTGCTGTGTCGAAGCTGCGTGGCGAACCCGAGATCAGCGCTATTTCCTCCAATGCCTCGGTCGAGACGACCGATAACGGAAAAGAAGGCAATCCAGCTCCTGCCAGTGATTATCCGGATTTAGTCGGGGCAGATTTGGTTTGGGATGCTGGTGTTACCGGGGAAGGTGTCACAGTAGCTGTAGTCGATACGGGGTTAAGCAACCATCCTGGTTTGCTGAACAAAGTCAATGGTGTCCCGCTTAATCGGATCGCTGCCTGGGTAGATTTTGTAGAGGGCAGCAATTCTCCGCGCGATCCTCATGGTCATGGAACTCATATCGCTGGAATCATCGCCAATGCTCAAGAAGGTCTAGACGATGAATGGAATGGGGTCGCCCCCGGAGTGCGTCTGGTTGGGGTGCGGGTTCTTGATGAGTTCGGTTACAGTGATTATGAGAACGTCATCCTTGGCATTCAATGGGTGATTGACCACAAAGACGAATACAACATCCGGGTAATGAATCTCTCGCTTGTTTCGAACGCAGAAGTTCCTTACTGGTTTGACCCCCTCAACGAGGCGGTCATGCAAGCCTGGGCAAACGGTATCACGGTGGTTGTTGCAGCTGGAAATGGTGGTGCAGAACCGATGACCATTGGTGTTCCCGGGAATAATCCCTATGTGATTACTGTGGGTGCTTTCACCGATAATCACACGCCAGAGGACTGGAGCGACGACTATCTGGCACCATTTTCCGCTGCTGGTCCAACTTTGGATGCCTTTACAAAACCAGACGTCTTGGCTCCCGGTGCCCATATGGTATCAACGATAGCCAAACACAGCACGCTGTCGGAGGAACACCCTGAAAGTTTGCTGCCGCATAAATATTTCTGGATGGCTGGCACATCACAGGCATCTGCAGTAGTTTCGGGACTCGCAGCTCTCACTTTGGCCCACAATCCAGATTTGACCCCGGATGAAGTTAAATATCGCCTGATGGTCACTGCTTTACCATGGGTAAATGTTGAGACCACGGAAGCACTGTACAGCATGTGGCAGCAAGGAGCTGGGCGGGTAAATGGACCAGATGCAGTCTTTGCTGATGTAGCCGGCACTGCGAATGCAGGGCTGGATATTTGGGCAGACTTGGCGGGTGATGAACATTTCGAAGGTTGGACATATTTTGATGATGCAAGTGGAGAATTTCGCTTACGCGGGGAATACGAAGATTGGACTGGTGGATACGGGGCCTGGGCTGGTGAATATGGTCCCTGGACAGGCGGTTATGGGGCTTGGGCGGGTGGTTACGGGGCTTGGGCGGGCGGTTATGGAGCATGGGCAGGTGGCTATGGGGCTTGGGCGGGTGGTTATGGCGCTTGGGCAGGTGGTTATGGGGCTTGGGCGGGTGGTTATGGGGCTTGGGCGGGCGGATATGGGGCTTGGGCCGGTGGTTACGGGGCTTGGGCCGGTCACGATGGAGCCTGGGCTGGTTCTTTCCCCGATCAAGGTATAGCCGGATATACTCCTTATGGAGCGGAAATTCAAGAAGGCCCTTGGACCGGCGATTGGGTTGATTTCGATGGATGATCAAACGAACTAACCATTTACCGATAAATTTTGCTGGGAAGCAAATTTGTCGATGATGAAAGCGGGCTGGGAAATTCCCAGCCCGCTTTCAATTCGGTGTGTTGATTACTCCGCAAGTTTTGCTATCAATTGAATTGTTCGTGCCTCATGCGGTGGTTGCTTCTAAATGCGCATCGACCCGTTCTAATTCTTTTTCCGCACCAACCTCAATGAAGATTTCTTTTGCATGTCCAAAGTGTTTTTGTGCACTCGCTGGTTTATTGTGGTCAAGTGCCAGGAGACCCATTTCATACGCAGTGCGAGCAGATTCTAATTTCTCCAAGGCAATCTGGAAAATATCAGCACTTTCTTGCAGGTACTGGTCCGCTTGATCTAGATTTCCTTGCCGGCGAGCAATAGAACCCTGCAAACGATGTACACGCCCAGATTGTACAGAATCACCCGTTAAATCAGCACCTTCATCGTTTAACCGAGACCTCGCCAGGATGCTCCATTGATTTGCACTTTCGGTTTTCCCCCAAGCCAAATAATTTTCAGCCCGATAGCAGAGCGCATCGACCAGATTATCTTGAGCACCCAGCTCTTCAAAAATCTTCTGGCTCTCATCTAATAATTCTTCAGCCTGTTCATACCCCCCTCCAGCACTCTCCAACCTTCCCAAATACATATCTGCCAAACCTAGATAGAATCGGTGACCGATTCTCTGCGAAATAGTTATTGCTGTTTTAAGATGATGCTGAGCCGATTCATAATCACCGAGATCATATTTAACTAATCCGAGATTTATATTTGCCAGAGCTATCCCTTCTGTATCTCCAACTTTTTCAAGCAGAGCGATGCTCTGGTAGAAATTTGCCTCCGCATCGAGCAGATCACCCGACATCAATCCAAGTAATCCCAAATTATTATACAAACGGGCTTCTCCAGATAGATCCCCCAGTATTTTTCTCAATTCCAGGCTTTCTCTAACATAAAGAGCAGCCTGTTTATATTCCCTTAATTGGTAAGATACCGCACCCAAGCGATTATTGATGGATGCAACAACACTTAATTCCTCACTCCCCATTACTAAATCCAATGCTGTTTGGAGTGTTGTTTGTGCTTCTTGGAAATTTCCCCTTAAAAATAATATCCAGCCTCTATCATTTAGAATCTGAGCTTTGGCAACTGGAGAAGAATTTCCAGCCGCGGGCAGTGTTTCGCTAGCTATCTCAAGCTGTTCGAGAGCATGGTCAAATTCCCCCTGTCGCTCAAAGGTGATGGCGATCTTGCGATAAACAACGTTCAGTTCGAAACCAGAAACTTTATCGCTCGAATTAATATTGGAATTAACGATTTCGTGGTAACAGTTGCGAGCTCCAGCATACTCACCGATAAAAACCAGTACATCTCCAAGACCCATCCAAACTTGCCAGGCTTGTTCCACACCGTGCTCGGTCTCAGGGAGCAAGTTCTTAGCTTCCTCAAAATACCGTTGAGCTTGTAGATTCGCGTATTCCCGGGCAGATTTGCGACCCGCGAGGATTAGATAATGCAGGGCTTTCTCTAGATATTCACTGCGCAGATAATGGCCGGCCAAAACCTCAACCTGACTCTCCAATTGGTGTTCGTAAACCTGCTCAATAGATTTCGCAACGAGGCCATGCAATCTGTTCCGATCCCTGCGCAACAGCGTCCGATAAACTGCATCGGATGTCAGCACATGACGGAAAAGATAACCCTGATATCCTTGTTCCGGTGCTGGGAAAATGAACGCTTTCTCCTCTAATGAGGATAGCAGCTGGTTCATTTGAACTTTATCACTATCATTCAACACTAATTTCAGCAGTTCGGTATTAAATTCTCTGCCAATGACAGACGCGGTTTGCAGTAGGTTGCGCTGAATAGGGGTTAATCGGTCAAACCGGGTCAGAATCAAATCTTGCAGGTTATCCGGAACTTCAAGGTCAAGATTGACCTCTGAATCCAACACCCAGCTCTCGCCTTCGAGTACTAATATTTGCTTGTCGATCAGCATGCGCAAAGTCTCTTCGATATAGAAGGGTACTCCAGAGGCTCTAATTACTATTTGTGACCGGATTTGCTCAGGCATATCTGGCATATCAAGTAAACCAAATAGCAGTTCATCGCTTTGTTCTTCTGACAATGAATCCAGGTGGATGACGGAACAGCATTCTTTTAAATGCTGTTGGGATAGTTCCAGAATTTCTTCCAGTTTATCTTCCACAATCGGCCTGGTGATTGCCAAAATCATCACTGATCGATCATCAATCGCCTCGACCAGGAAAGATAATAAATCCAATGAGGTTTCATCTGCCCAATGTAAATCCTCTAGAATTAATACCAGTGGTTGTTGATCCGCCAATGCTAAAAGCAAATTCCGTACAGCAATGAAGTTTTGTTGACGCAATTGTTCGGCATCCAAATAATTCAATCGCTGTGAGGCTATTGGATCGGAAGGCTCCAAGCTGAGCAATTTCTCAAAATAAGGCAGCACGCTGCTGGATTCAGGTCCCATCAACTGGGTTACCTTCGCCAGCAGCTTTTCGTGAATTGCATGCCTGCTTGTCCCGGGAGAAACCCCAAGGAAATTTCGCAATACTTCAAGAAAGATCCAGTAGGAAACAGACTTGCGGTAGGTCAAACTTTGCCCTTCCAGCAGAGTAACATGGCTCAGATTGAGGCAGGATTTAAATTCGGAAGTCAATCGGCTCTTCCCGATCCCGGCTTCACCAATCAAAGTCACGATCTGACCCCGCTGATTTTGCAGCATATCTTCTAAAGCTTGGGATACTTGCGTTAATTCAGCTTGCCGCCCAACCATGGGGGAATGCAACCCCTGAATACCGCGGACCTGGTCAGGTTGGGTTTTTATCCCCAATACTTGGTAACCGTCTACACCAGATTGGTATCCCTTTAAATCCAGGTCAGTCACCACCTGGTAATCAATCAGTGCCTGGGTTGTTTGGAAGACGCTTTCGCTGACCAAGATAGTATCCGCTGGGGCTGCTTCCTGCAGGCGTCTGGCAAGATTGACCGCATCACCGATCGCTGTATAATCAATCAATAAGTCAGATCCAATGCCTCCCACAATAACTGACCCTCGATTGAGAC
This sequence comes from Anaerolineales bacterium, assembly GCA_022865865.1. The sequence continues at coordinate 18,666 of JALHTN010000473.1, read as the reverse complement.
CCCAGTGCATTTGCAGCCTCTCCCCCAAACTTTCTTCAAAGTCCTTGTTGAGCTGCTCAAGCCCCGATTGCATCTCAATGGCAGCCCGTACAGCCCGTTCAGCAGGATTCTCAAGGGCAATGGGGGCACCAAACAATGCCATTAATCCATCCCCAGTGATTTTATCCACCATTCCTTCAAACTGGTAGACTTTCTCTGCTAACATATGAATATAGCTTTGGATGATCTCATACAATGATTCTTCATCCAACTGCCCGCTCAATCCGGTGTAATCGCATAAATCGGCAAATAGTACGGTCACAGTTCGGCGCTGCCCAGCGGATTCAAGTCCTGCCTTGCGAAAACGCTGTTTCAAATCAGAACCGACCAAAACGCCTAACTCTGATATTGGTGTACTGGAATAACCTTCAGGATTGAAACCATTATCTCCAGACAATGAAGTCCCACATTTACCACAGAAATGCATTCCTGTTGGATTATGAAAGCCACAATTTGAGCAATTCAAGGACATCTCAATAATGAAGAACCATCTTAACTATGCAATTCTCCCCGCCAGAAGCTTCTCACCGCCGTGCTCTCAAGAACCGTACCAATCTCGGAAATTCAAGCAGGATGGGAAGCCCGGAGAAACAAATTAGATCTGCTCTACTTGAGAACAATATACCATGGGAAAGCCATCTCCTACCTTTCAAAAGCGTTACCCAGCAGGAAGAGCAATCCTGGAATCTGGTTGACACAGATCTGGTTCCTCGTTATAATAATGCGGCCCCGGCAAAAAACGCTGGGGCGATACCGTGTATCCCCAACTTCCCCACACACCGGCGCTCAGCTTGGGAAATAGCGCGGGCTGTGTGGCGAAGTGAAGATTGGAGAGGATTTATGAAATACGCCATAGTAGAAGATGGTGGCAAGCAATATAAAGCCGTGGAAGGCGAAACGATTGAAGTTGATCGTTTCCAGGCAGAGATTGGCGAACAAGTCGATCTGGATCAAGTGCTCTTGATCTCGGAAGGTGACAAAATCTCGGTCGGAACGCCATACCTGGAGGGAGTAACAATTGTTGCCACTGTCGAAGAACAGGTCAAAGGTCCCAAAATCGTCGTATTCAAATACAAACCAAGAGTACGCTACCGTGTAAAGACTGGTCACCGCCAGCGGTATACACGTTTGCGGATTGGTTCGATTGAAGAGAAATCTGGAGGAAAAAATGGCTCATAAAACAGGTAGCGGATCGAGTCGCAATGGGCGAGACAGCCAATCAAAACGATTAGGTGTCAAGGTGTATGGCGGTGAGCAGGTACTCTCTGGATATATCCTCGTTCGCCAGCGCGGCACAAAGATCAAACCAGGGCGCAACGTCGGCTTGGGTAGAGATCACACCCTTTTCGCAAAATCAGATGGGGTCGTCGTATATGAGAGCATTCGCGATGGCCGCAAGCGGGTAAGCGTCTATTCGGAAGCTTAATTTCCGGATAGACGCTTACCCTTTGAAGCAATATTGGTATTTAATTGCAGTTGAAGGATATCTAAACTTATGAAAGAAGAAATTCATCCCACGTTTTACCCAGAAGCCCTCGTCGTCTGCGCCTGTGGTAATACTTGGACAACAGGCTCGACAATGAAAGAGATTCATACCGATGTTTGTTCGAATTGCCACCCATTTTTTACAGGTGAGCAGCGTATTGTTGATACCGAAGGACAGGTGGATCGCTTTTACAAGAAACTTCAAGCTCGTCAGGATTTTATCGACCAGGGTGAAGCGAGAGAAGCTGCCAAGGTATCACCTGATCGACCGATCTCAGAACTTGAACTCGGAAAACGAGCAACAGAAACACTTGCTCGAGCAGAAATCACCAATGTCGGTCAGGTTCTGGATATGCTTGAAACCGGCGAAGCTTCCTTACTATCTATCGATGGATTTGGCAGGAAATCTTTGGCTGATATGAAGAAGCGCTTGCGCCAGCTTGGCTACCAGCTGCCCGAAGCTGCTCTAGAAATTCAAGTTTAAACGATTTTCATTCAACTATCACAGGCAGATGAAATTCAACATCTGCCTGTTTTTTTCTTAATTCTCCTTGAAATTCTTAACAAAATGTCTATGGTAGAATCCAAAATAGTTACCATGCCCATCACACCGTTTTAGATTTATTAGATCCCTGAAATTACTATCCATACCCATTTTCTTGATAAACAATTCCCCATCTAGGTTTTGAGGGTTCAATCAATAATTTCAAACATATCAAAATATAAGGAGGGTCACGTTCACCCATGAGACACGATTCCGGCGTTGTTGAAGTCATTGTTGGCTCAATGTTTAGTGGCAAAACAGACGAATTAATTCGACGTCTACGGCGAGCAACGATCGCGAAACAAAAAGTACAGGTATTCAAACCTGCGATCGATAATCGCTTTGCAGAAGCTAAAGTAATCTCCCATGCAGGGAACGATTTCGATGCCCATCCGATCAGTGCTTCCGCCCAGATTCTTGAGCAATTGGATGCTGAATCCACCGTAATCGCGATTGATGAAGCCCAGTTTTTCGACCCCGATATCATACCCATCATCCAGCGCTTAGCTGATAGCGGTTTACGTGTTATTGTTGCTGGTCTGGATACAGATTTTCGCGGCGAGCCATTTGGTCCCATACCCACCCTGATGGCGCAAGCTGAACGGGTTGATAAGCTGCATGCTATTTGCATGGTGTGTGCAGAACAAGCCTCCCGCACGCAACGCTTATTAGATGGAAAACCTGCCAACTATAATGATCCGGTGGTTGTCATTGGCGCATCCGAGTTGTATGAAGCCCGCTGCAGGAAACATCACGAAGTTCCAAGGGATTAATTATGCAAGATTACCACACCTTTCTCGATGAAATCCTGATTCCTGTCGATGAATTGCAGGAGAGGATTGCCCAATTGGGGGTGCAGATTAGTGAAGATTATCAGGGAAAGAACCTGCATCTGATCTGCATTCTGCGCGGCGGTGTGTTGTTCTTAGCCGATCTAATGCGCCAGATCAACCTTCCACATACCATCGACTTTATGGCTGTGTCGTCTTATGGATCAGGTGCTCGTCAATCCACTGGACAGGTGCGGATTGCCCTCGATTTGAAAGAGGATATCCGTGATCGTGATGTACTGCTGGTTGAGGATATCGTCGACAGCGGATACACGATCGCTTCCGTTCTCGAAATGCTGGCCACCCGACATCCACGCAGTTTGAAAGTCTGCACTTTGCTGGATAAGGCTGAACGCAGGGAAGTAGAAGTTCCAATCCACTATCGGGGATTTGCGATACCCAATAAATTCGTTTTTGGTTATGGACTCGATCTCGATGAGTATTACCGAAACTTATCATTCATTGGCACCGTGGATCCACTGAAGTACCAACCCCCTGAGTAAGAATTTACCATGGAGGAGCTGGACCCGCTTGTTCAGCCCAAAGATCTTTCACCATACGCAGGCAGATGGATCGCTTGCATTGGTGACCAAATAATTGGTCAAGGTGGAACTCCTGAACAGGCGCTCCATGCTGCCCAGGCATCAAGATTCAAGGAAATCGCACAAATAACCTACGTATCTCCCACACCACCCCTTCAAATTCACCCCTTCCTGGAGAAATTAGCAAACTACTTTCCTCCAGATTTTCCTGTGTATGTCGTCGGAGGTGCAGTGCGCAATGCTTTGCTCGGGCGTCCGGTCAAAGAATTGGATTTCATCCTTCCTGAGAATGCGATCAAGCATGCCCGTAAAATCGCCAATGAATTCAATGGCGCTTTCTATACTCTAGACCCAGACAGGGATTATGGTCGTGTTTTGATCCCCCAACCTGAGAGTCAAGCCCTGGTCTTAGATTTCGCGCCAATTCAAGGGAATGATTTAGAAGCGGATTTGAAAAACCGTGATTTCACCTTTAACGCCATGGCAGTCGGCATACAGCCTCCTTTTCCTCTCTACGATCCCTTGGGAGGAGCAACGGATTTACATGCCAAACGCCTGCGCACATGCACTCCCGCAGCCTTCACCAATGATCCAATCCGCATCTTAAGAGGTATCCGGTTTTCACTCGAGTTCAATGTGAGACCTGACAAAGATACCAAAGAGTATCTACGTGCAGCTGTTGATCTGCTTGCGAATGTCTCTGCTGAGCGATTACGAGATGAATTATTCCACCTGTTTGCAGGTCCCAAACCTTCTGTAGCAATTGATGTTTTGGATCGCTTGGGAGCACTGGAATACATCTTCCCGGAACTCGATGATCTGCATGGATTGGAACAAACGGCACCCCATATCCACGATGCCTGGAAGCATACTCTGGATGTTGTAAACCAGCTGCACTCAATACTGGAGGTTTTAAGTCCATCTTTTAATCCAGAAAGCAGCTCCAATTTGATCATGGGCATAATTTCCCACCGGCTTGGTCGCTATAGAATACAGCTTGCGGCTCACTTGGAGCAAAGATTGGTTCAAACCCGTTCTTTGCGAGCACTCATTTACCTGGCGGCTTTATATCACGACAGCGGCAAACCGGAATGCGTGGAGGTGGAACCAGATGGACGCATCCGATTTATAAACCATGAAGTGATTAGTGCGAATTTAGTGGTTAAACGGGGAGAAGAGCTGCAGCTCAGCAACCTGGAGATAAAACGCCTGCATATTATTGCATCCCATCATCTGCGTCCCTTATTGTTGGCACAAACCGGGAAGATGCCATCCCGTCGGGCGAAATACCGCTTCTTCCGAGATACTGGAATAGCTGGAATTGATATCTGCCTGCTTTCACTAGCGGACACTCTCGCGACTTATGGATCTACTCTACCACCCGATACTTGGGCGCATCAGGTCGATGTGGTCAGGAGTCTGTTAGAGGCTTGGTGGGAAAATAAAGAAAAGGAGATTTCTCCGCCTCCATTGATCGATGGAAATGACCTCATGCAAGAGCTGGGATTAACACCGGGTCCAACCATTGGTCTCATGCTGGAGAGAATTAAAGAAGCTCAAGCGACCGGTTTGGTTAACAACCGTCGGCAGGCGTATGAACTCGCCAAGAGTGTATTAAATGACACTGAGTTGGAAAGCGAAACTTGAAATTCGGTGTTTAAGGAAATATTGTTGTCAGATAGGGTTGGTAGAAGCACCGGCACCCAGTTTTGTGCGAACAGCCTTCAATTGGTAATACCGCCACGGCATCCTTTTCGTAAGTTCCCTCTACTGATTGGCAAGCTGGACAAGAATCATCTGCAACAAGAACTCGAACCAATTTGACGCGTTCGTTATCTGCAAATTCCTTCCGCGCTACGGCAGTGGAAGAAAGTTCTTTTAATTCTGCGCTGCAATTAACACATAATGCAGCTGAGTCTGGTGACAGGGCGTTACATTGAGAGCAGGTTTGCATGAGCCGCCTCCTAGATTAGGATTATTATAAAGCTAATCTAGCCCGACAAAGGCTCAAAGGTCGTTTTGCGAATTGATGGTGATTTGCTCCGTCCTGCCTCGACGGATCAACTTTTTCAAATGAGCGATCAGTACTCCGCTTGGTACTGGCTTGATTAGATAATCATCCGCCCCTTCATCCAATGCCTGGGCTATCGCTTCCGGATTGTTGAATACTGAGAGGATCAAGATCGGTGTGTTGCTGAATTCACGGATATCCCTGCATACCTTCGAACCATCTTTTTCGGGCAGGTAGAGGTCCAGCACAATCACATCCGGATTCAACCGGTGTGCGGCATTGATACCCTCCTCGACTTCATGAGCCGTGTGTACGCTAAATTCCTTTGGCTCCAAAGTAGCCTTAAGTATTTCAGTCAGAGCAATATCATTGTCGATAACCAGTACGCTGGAAACCACTATTGTCCTCCTTCATTAAACACCAAGAAAAATATTAATGCACAAATTTCTGCTACTTCTACCCGCATATCTGCTGGTAATGATTATGCAATAAAAACGATCTGCGCAACCTTACAACCGCTTTACAAGTCATTGGTTTAAATCTTGCAACGAAATGCAAATAGAGATATTATTAGTCAGGTTAAGGCGCGGACCATAATAAGCACTGATTCAACTTCGCATTGCAAAATATTTATGGGTGAATATGCTTTTCCCGGATTCAGAAAACCTAAACCCTAAATCCAGGCAATACGAGGGAGATTGGATGCAACGAGCGTCTTGACAAAATCTGCATTTCCTGCCCGGGTGCATCCTATGGACGTCCGCATTGCCCCAGAAACGCTCGTCCCGCGATTGGGCGAGTTATTAATCGATAGAGGCTTGTTAGAACCTGAAGATTTGGATATCGCGTTGGATTTTCAACAACAAAAAATACAGAGCGGAGCACCTTGCTTGATTGGACAAACACTTATTGAGCTCGGATTCGCTGACCAAAAATCCATTGATGAATTGGTAACCATTCAAATCTTTGAGCTGCAGAACAACCTGGAGCGTTCAAACCTGCGACTTGAACAGCAAGTCGCCGAGCGAACAGAAGATTTGCAGGATGCCCTCACCAAGCTGACTGAACTCAACCAGCTAAAATCAAACTTCATCTCGAATACCTCCCATGAACTGCGCACACCACTCACACATATCAAAGGATACCTGGATTTATTGGCTGATTACAGTTTAGGTCCTTTGACACCCCTCCAGGAGGAAGCCATCTCGGTTTTGCAGCGTTCTGAAGGACGTTTGGAACAATTAATTGATGATTTACTCAAATTTTCCCTGGCAGTGAAGGGAGAGCTGGGTCTATCCTTGCAGCCACTTGAAATCCGTAAAATCATAGAAACCTATTTACCTCAGAATTTGCGCAAGGCAGAAATAAAGGATGTCCATCTGGAGATCAATATCGCGGATGACCTGCCGAAAATCCTTGCCGATGCTGATAAAATGTCCTGGGTAATAAGCCAGCTCCTGGATAATGCCATTAAATTCACCCCATCAGGTGGAAAGGTGAGCTTGGCAACCCAAGAAAACGCAGGTTACATTGAGTTCTCGATAAGCGATACTGGTATTGGCATTCCCATTGACCGCATTGGAGAAATTTTTGAACCATTCCATCAACTTGATGGATCAGTTACTCGACGATATCCAGGTACTGGTCTTGGTTTGGCGCTGGTCCACCAGATTCTGAAAGCGCACGGGGCATCCATTAAAGTCAAATCCAACCTAAAAACCGGTACTTGCTTTTCGTTTTCTTTTCCTTCACCTGGTAGCAATAATGACGGATAAATTTCGCGAAGCGGAAGATCTGAATGCGCAGGAATTGGATGCAATATATGCTATCAGCAGGGTTGTAACGCGCGCATCCGAGCTTGATGCCAGTCTGGATGAGATCATTGGAATCGCGAGGACAGTTTTTATTTTCGACAATGTTGTGTTATATGTGCACAACCAGACAGAAAGCATAGAACCATCTTACGCCCGTGCAATCGGTCGTGGTCGCAATTCAGAAATCGATTTAGCCTGGGGAGAACCGATCGCCAGAGAGGTGCTTAATTCCGGGGAGATAGTTGTTCGCCAAGAGATTACGGGTGATTTCACCAAGGATCGCATGAAAGACCGCTATTTTCTTGGATTACCATTGATCGCCGGCGATCAGAATATCGGTGCATTGGTATTTGTCCGTTATGGTGGTCCTCAATTTACTCCGGAGCATACTCATATTGCGGAATATATTGCCGGCCATATTGCCCAACTGTACGAGCATGGTAACTTGGTCACCCAACTATCAAGGCTTGAAGCTGAACGGCAGCTGGAACGCTTGCAAGACGATTTCGTCGCTACGGTCTCGCATGAACTGCTTACTCCTTTAGGATTCATTAAAGGTTACGCAACCTCTTTATTACGAGAGGATGCAGATTGGGACGAGGAAACCCGACGAGAATTTTTAACAATTATTGACGAAGAAACTGATCGCCTTAAGGAATTAATCGATAACTTGCTCGACTCTTCTCGCTTACAATCAGGTAGCCTGCGCATGGAATTTCAACCCATCCGCATTGATACAATGCTGAAAGATTTAACCCTGAGGGCAAGATCCTTCAATGAAGATTTGGAAATTCAAGTTAACCTGCTTTCCTCTCCTCTCAAAATTGAGGCTGATGCAACCAGGTTATCCCAAGTCTTCGATAACCTCGTTAGCAATGCCATTAAATATGCACCAGACTCCAGTATAAATATCACTTTGAACACTCAGGATGATCACGCACACATAGAATTTAGCGATCAGGGTCCTGGGATCCCAGCAGAAGATCTGCCCAATATATTCACCCGCTTCTACCGGGTTCCCAATCACAACCGGTCAGTACGTGGTACCGGATTAGGTTTATTTATTTGTCGCCAGATCGTCAATGCACACAAGGGTGAAATTACTGCCGTGTCTAAACTCGGCGAAGGAACTACATTCCATATCTACCTCCCAATATTGAATCATAAGGCCGGCGAGGACAATCGAGAATCATGAGTTAAGGAGGCAAAACCATGGTCACAAGAATACTGGTCGTTGATGATGAACCCCGTTATGTCCGCTTGATGGAAGCCAACCTGATATCTGAAGGCTACGATGTGCTGAAAGCATATGATGGGCAAAGTGCAGTGGAAATGGTTGCGGACACCCAACCAGATCTGGTGCTGCTAGACGTAATGATGCCCGGACTTGATGGATTCGGTGCCTGCGAACGTATTCGTGAGTTCTCTTCAATACCCATCATAATGGTCACCGCTAAGGGTGAAGAACAAGATCGAGTCCGTGGTTTGGATGTGGGAGCGGATGATTATATCGTCAAACCATTCTCAGCAACCGAGGTTCTTGCACGTGTACGCGCGGTCCTTCGTCGTGCCCAGGTAACCGGCAGCACATACGAGCAATCCATATTTACACATGGCAACCTGCGCATCGATCTGGCTCGGGCAGAGGTATTCAAAAATGAGGACACTATCTTCCTATCAGCTACCGAATATCGTCTCCTTCTGCAATTCGTTCACAATCAAGGTAATATTTTGACCTCCGAAGATTTATTGGTCAACGTCTGGGGACCTGAATACAGGGAGGATAAAGAAATCCTTTGGGTCAGTATTTCTCGATTGCGACAGAAACTGGAAGATGATCCCCGCAACCCACAACATATCGTCACACGGTCAGGTATGGGCTACACAATGCCCCCTCTTTAATAACAGGATAATTTCTTTCTTGGAGTAATTATGGAGAATCGCCCAATAGCTGCTGCTATTCGATCAAAGAAATTAGGAATATTAATCCAAAGCGCTCGATTATCTTCTGCAAAATCGATCGATGAATGTGCCGAAGCCCTTAACATCTCAGGTGCGCAATTGGAGTCATTTGAAAAGGGTGCGGCTTCTCCCTCCCTTCCGGAGCTGGAAGCGTTGGCTTTTTATTTGAAAATCCCCTTAGATTATTTTTGGGGACGAGAAGTCATCGATGCGATCCAAAATGAACCGCAGGTTTTCGAAAAAGAGCGATTAATTAGACTTCGCAACAGGGTAATTGGTGCAAGTTTAAGAAAAGCCAGGCTGGAAGCGGGAATGACGAGCTTAGAGTTAGCCAATACGGTCAGCATTAGCGAGGAGCAGATGATTAAGTTCGAGCTGGGTGCTGAATCTATACCGCTTCCAGAACTAGAACTACTGGCAAATAATGTTAACTGTACCATCAAGGATTTCCAGGATAGCCGCGGTCCAATCGGGACTTGGATCAAACAGCAGCGTTTAATGCAGCACTTCGATGATCTTTCACCAGAGTTGCAGGATTTTATTAGTAAACCGATCAATCGCCCGTACTTGGAAATCTCCCAACGGTTAAGTGAAATGTCGGTCGAGAAACTGCGTGCTGTGGCAGAAGGATTATTGGAGATCACACTTTAACACTTACAGGATTCATGATCATGGGAAATGCCATCACTCCAGAGGAACTGAAACAGGAAGCTGAACGGGCTTATAAATCGAAAGACTATTTGAGCGCTGCCCAATCTTTCCGCGCAGCCGCAGATGGTTATACACAAATTTCTGAGCAGCTCATGGCGGCTGAAATGCTCAACAATGCCAGTGTTGCCTATTTACAAGACGAACAACCTGATTTAGCTTTGAACACGGCTTTGCATACCGATCAAATTTTTTCAGCCGCGGGTGACACCCGCCGGCAGGCGATCGCTTTAGGAAACCAGGCTGCGGCATACGAAGCACTCGACCAATTAGAGTCAGCCGTTCAGGCATACCAAGAATCTTCAGAATTGCTGAAAGCAATCGACGACCGCGAGCTGCGCCCGGCTGTCATGCAATCATTATCTGCTGTTCAGCTGCGTCTTGGTCAGCAAATGGATGCCCTGGTCACGATGCAAGCTGGTTTGGAGGCTATCGAAAAACCAACCATAAAGCAAAAGCTGTTCAAAAAAATCCTCCAATCCCCATTCAGTTATTTCAACCGAATATCTTGAGATCTCGAATCACCGGCATGATCATCAAAACGAAGACCTCTATTCGGCAAGCGACCAGTGAAGATCAGCAGGAATTGGCAAATCTGATCCATTTTGGGACCCTGGTCCACCGCCACCTCGATTGGCGACCACCTCTTGAATGGATTGGCAGCCAGCCGTTTCTAATATTAGAAAGAGATAATCGTATGGTTGCGGCCCTGGCATGCCCCCCGGATCCTGAGTCGATTGTGTGGATCCGCTTGTTCGTGGCTTACGATGGACGAAATCTGATCGCCAATTGGAGTCAGCTCTGGTCCCATGCATATGAAATGATCTCGCTTGAACCGAATTTTGAGATCGCTGCGATTCCCCTTCAAAAATGGTTCCAACAGCTGCTTGAAAAATGCCAGTTTCAAGCCTCGACAGATGTGGTGATGTTGATCTGGGATAATGGCGTGATCCCCAGCCAACAGGCAGCACCCGAGATCTTCATACGACCGATGAATATCGATGATTTGCTTCAAGTTGAAGCCCTCGACAAATTAGCTTTTGGATCAATTTGGCACAATTCCCGGATTTCATTAGAATATGCATTCCGGCAAGCGGCAATTGCTACTATCACAGAGATTGATGGGGAAATAGTTGGCTATCAAATCAGCACCGCGATGCAAATGGGTGGTCACCTGGCGCGTTTAGCCATACACCCACAATTCCAACGCCAGGGAATCGGGTATGCGATCCTGCGTGATCTACTGATCCAATTTAAACAACGCGGCGCCATGCGCATCACGGTCAACACTCAAGAGGATAATTTGGGATCGATAGCCCTGTATGAAAACTCGGGTTTTTCCCGCACGGGTGAAACTTACCCGGTTTACCTTTACCGCTCATAATAATCAATTACAATAGAGCAGCTAAAATCCCATCCAAAGCGATCATTTATCACTGATTTATTATTGGAACATCTCAGGAGTCCTCAATGGTTCAGGATCATGATACAAAGATAGCCAATTCTCAACTACGCCTAACATTATTGGCCATACGCGATGTAATTGGAGAAAAAAGCTCCCGAGACATTCTTCAATCCCTCAACCTCGATTCTTATCTGACATCCCTGCCACCCGACGACCTAGAACAAAATCTGCCCGCTCAAGATTATGCCAGCTTATTGGAGACTATTGAATTAACCTATGGAAGTAGAGGACCTGGAATATTAGAACGGATCGGTAAGTCAACTTTCCACCAGATACTGCGTGAACAACCGAATTGGACGTCTTCCTCACGGAAAGCAATGAGCCTGTGGAAGCCTGTCCAGCGGATAGAGATCATGTTAGAAGCTATTATTGAATCACAACGAAAAGCTTATCCTCAAACCGGGACCTGGATAGAAAATAAAAATGGCCGAATATCCTATATCGAACAAGATTGCCTGGTTTGTTATCGACGGCAGAGCTCGACCCCAGTATGCTTCCTGAAGATTGGTTATATCAGCGAAGCCACACATTGGGCAACAGAAGTAGAATTCAGCTGTTTGGAAACCGCCTGCATCGCAGCTGGGGATCCATTCTGCCGTTTTTCAATTGAAAAAACGAGCGTATACCAGCAATCGACTCCCATTATTCAGCAAACCAGTTCCAGGAATAATTAATCCTGGTTCATTTATCCCTAGACAAACTCAACTGAACATGGCAAAATCGGGGGATTGTAAATGGTGTTCGAAGGGAGATTAAATGAGCAATAAACAGTCCAAAGGAAAACAGGGAACAACAACCCGGCGTGAAGCGGTGAGAGAAAAGCGCCACCAGCAGCAAAGAAAACAAAGAATATATATAGTATTGGGTGTGGTCGCAGCTGCGCTGGTAATTGCTGCTGTTGTGATCGTCCCTTCCTTGCTACCGGTCGGGGATATCGTTACCATCACGCCACAAGAAAGACCGCTGGCTGATGGCAGGGCGATGGGTGATCCCAATGCTCCTGTATTAATCGAAGTGTTCGAAGATTTCCAGTGTCCAGCTTGTAAAAGTTATTCGGAACAAATCGAACCCCAAGTTGCGGATGCATATGTTGCCACCGGAGAAGTGTATTACATCTTCCGTCATTTTCCATTCCTGGACGATAATTCTCCGCGCAAAGAATCCGATCAAGCGGCCAATGCGAGCATGTGTGCAGCAGATGAAAACCGCTTTTGGGATTACAACGATATGCTGTTTGCCAATTGGAATGGTGAAAATGAGGGAGCGTTAAATAACAAGCGCTTGGTAGCCTTTGCAGAGACTTTGGGTTTAGATATGGCAGCTTTTAATCAGTGCTTTGAAGCAAATCTGCACGCTGAGGAAATAGGTGATGAATTGCTGATGGGAAAAGATTATGGGGTCACTGGGACTCCCTCGGTGCTGGTCAATGGTCGCTTACTCACACCAGGGCTAGTTCCATCCTTTGAAACTATCTCCGAAGCAGTTGAGGCTGAACTGGCGTTATCGGGAAATTAGGAATTCCATTCTTAATAGTATTCGAGCTTCCAGGCATGTCGCATTGGACTTGGAAGCTCGCATCTAACGCTTCAAGGAATTGGTTACAGCTCGTCTTTCGCTAAGGTCGGGCCTGCAAGTCCCGTTGACTGGTTTTCCTTCAATTCTAGGACGAAACACAACGAGGAGAGCCGGTTCAGATACGGGAGAATCGCTGAGCTTTCAAATTCCTCCTCTTGGTGCAGTTCTGCCACCCGGCGCTCAGACCGGCGGACGATAGTTCGTGCGAATGCCAATGCTGCTCCGGATATAGAATCTCCTGGAACAATGAATTGCGCCGGTGTATCAATCGAACTGCTGTACCTATCAATCTCACTCTCCAGCCAGGCTAATCGTGCCGCATCAATAACTCGAAATTTTGACGCATTTTCCTTCGTTGCGGACAGTTCAGCCATGATATGGTACAAATCTTTCTGAATCTGCAAAATCACTTCAGCGGTATCCGCAGCCTGGGTTTGCGCTCTGGCCAGGCCCAGGACGGCAGAAGCTTCATCAATTGTACCAACCGTTTCGATCAATATATGATATTTGGGCAGCCTACCCTTACCTAAACGACCTGTGTATCCATCATCGCCAGTTTGTGTGTAGAATTTTGACATACTCACATTATAACTGACCTGCCAACCTACTCCGATGGAGCTGCTTGTTGTATACTTAGAAAAGAAAGGAGTCTTACATGCAAGTACATTGTACGAATTGTCACAGACCTTTTGCGATTAATAAAGAAACTGTTAATGCCGCCTTGGATGAGATCCATAATGAAGATCTGAGCCATTACAATGCCATCTGCCCGCATTGCCGCCGGTCAAACCGCATATCTCCAAAAGCATTGAAACGCGCGGCCCCGGATTGGAAACCAGGTGAATCCTCCACGACACAGCCAGAAGAATGAGTATCCTTCGCGGAGGAAAGATCGATTCCAATAATCTCGATTAATATACAGAGTTCGACACCCTGTCATTTTAAGTCTTTGATTTGCTGCCGCGAAATGGCATCCAGCAATCTAGCTTCGTCTTGAAGCTAGATTGCTAATAAAATTTGTGATCATTATCGCGTTCGAGGGGAAATGTTAGCGAGATGGAAGGGGGTTTCAGATTCAGTGTTTATATTTATTCGGGATCATCAATCCGGTTTTCTTCGGGTAAATTCTCACGATCATAAACGTAGTTGATCTCCCTGATTGCAGCCAGCAGCGATTCGTTCAAAGCCGAGTCTGGCATGCGCCATGTCCAGTTCCCGCTTGGATTGCCCGGATAATTCATTCGGGCTTCGTTGTCCAGGTTTAAGAAATCTTGCATTGGAGCCAGTGCAAATACCGCCACGGAACCCCAGGTAGCGCGGATCAGATCCCAGGCAACCTGACTGCCATCTCGGTCAAGATAGCGCCTGTAAAAGCCCTTCTCCTTCTCAGCAACTCGTTCATACCAGCCCCTTGAAGTATCGTTGTCGTGTGTTCCTGTGTATACTACACTGTGTTTTTCGTGATTGTGAGGTAAGAAAGCTTCCTTTGGATCACCCGTGAAAGCAAACTGGATGATGCGCATCCCAGGTAAATTAAATTTCTCACGCATTGCAACTACATCTGGGGTGATAACACCCAAATCTTCGGCGATAATTGGCAAATCACCTAAAGTCTGCACAACGGTTGAGAAAAAATCCTCCCCGGGACTATCAACCCAGCGACCGTTCACTGCAGTTTGCTCACCGTAAGGCACCTCCCAATAGCCGGCAAACCCACGGAAATGGTCCAGGCGCACAATATCAACCAAGCCCAACACAGCCGATAATCGCTTCAACCACCAGCTGTACCCATCTGCCTGGTGAATATCCCAGTGATATAAAGGATTACCCCACAATTGACCTGTTTTTGAGAAATAATCCGGAGGAACTCCAGCCACAGCTTTTGGATTACCCTGCCGATCAAGATTAAACAGCTCTGGATGAGCCCAAACCTCAGCACTATCATGCGCCACAAAAATTGGGATATCCCCGATGATGCGGATATTCTCCTGATTAGCGTGCTCCCGGATCGAACCCCATTGTCTGTGAAAGATAAACTGGCGGAATTCTTGCCGCTGAATGGCTATTGAATGTTTTTCTCGAGCTTCCATTAACGCACTGGGATCTCGGCTTAACAAAGATCGCGGCCAATTTACCCACGAGCCTCCCCCATGGGCTTCTTTTAATGCCATGAATAAACAGAAATCATCCAGCCAATAGGTGTGACTGGATTTGAAATCTTTAAAATCCGAGAGCAACTCTTTGGGTGCAGCCTGCTGGAATTGAATATAAGCTCGGTCAAGCAATCCATTTTTCCATGGGATCAGCTTTCCAAAATCAACTCTCTCCGATGGTAAATTCGGGCGATTGATCAGGTCATTGGAATGCAGCAAACCCTCATCCAATAGCTCCTCCGGGCTGATCAAATATGGGTTACCCGCAAAGGCGGAAAAACTTTGGTAAGGGGAATCTCCATAGCCTGTGGGACCAAGGGGTAATACCTGCCACAACCCACAACCAGCCTTGCTCAGAAAATCGATCCAGCGGTGTGCTTGAGGACCCAAATCACCGATCCCGAATGGTCCCGGTAAGCTGGTTGGATGGAGGAGGATGCCTGAAGATCGCTCAAACTTCATAAGCCAACCTCTTGGTTTGGATATAATCGCTGCTGCGTACCAGATTTGAAGTTATGTCAGATGGGATCACATCTGTGGCTATCACCGCACCTGGTTCCACCTTTATCCTGTCCGGCAAGTGACTGTTCTTCCCGATCATAGTGATGCTCGGCTCCAGGGACAGATCTATTCCGCCAACTACAGCATTCTCACCGATGATTACATGTTTATCGACAATAGCACGTTCTACTTTAGCTCCAGATTGAATCACCGCATCGGTGAGGACCACCGACTCTCGAATCACTGCACCTGGCAGCACCCTCACCCCGGGTGACAAGACGCTCCGCTCAACAATCGCCCCAGATGAGAGTACACAACCATCGGATATCATGCTGTCTCGTACCTGCGCCCCAGAGGAGATCTTGACCGGCGGGCGCTCCTCAGTGCGGGTGTGGATCACCCATGAGCGATCGTTGAGATCGATTGGAGGCATTTCGGCCAATAAATCCATATGCGCTTTCCAGTAGGAATCAACTGTACCAACATCCACCCAGTATCCGGAATAAGGAAATGCGTATACGCGTGAGCCCTCGGCAACCAGGCGGGGTAAAATATCCTTTCCAAAATCATGACTGCTTTCATTTTGCCCACGGTCTTCCCACAACACCTTATCCAACAGATCGATATTGAACAGATAAACCCCCATATTGACAAGATCCGACTTGGGTTCCTGGGGTTTTTCTTCAAAATTTGTCACCCGGTAGCTGTTGTCAACACTTAGAATACCAAATCGTGAAGCTTCGTCTCGTGGAACCCGAATCGTACAAATGGTCACATCAGCCTGATGGTCGACATGAAAGGCAATCAAGGCATCATAGTTCATAACATAGATATGATCGCCTGAAAGGATCAAGACGAAATCTGGATATGACTGCTTGATAAAACGAAAATTTTGCTGTACGGCATCTGCAGTTCCCAGATACCAATCCGATGATCCCCGCGCTTTATATGGAGAATACATGCGCACCCCACCGGAGAAATCACGATTTAGATCCCAAGGACCACCTGCACCGATATGGTCGATCAGCGAATGAGGGCGGTACTGAGCCAGGATCATGATATCAAACAAATTTGAATTAACGCAATTTGAAAGAGTGAAATCGATGATGCGGTATTTTCCAGCAAACGGCACTGCGGGTTTGGTTCGCTTGGCTGTCAGGGTGCCTAATCGTGAACCCTCACCTCCAGCCATGATCACTGCACGTGTTTTCATTTTCACTCCTCCATATTCTTACCCGTTGGGATGAGTCTAATTTTACACGAAAAATTTTCCTGAACACTTCTTTCCATATGGTTGCATCTAATTATCTCTTCTCTGGGAAGGAAATTATACAAATTCCTCTTAACTCACGATTTGAACCTCCGCAGAGCTGATATAATCGCTTTTTGATTTAATACTCTACGATCATAACCCATCGAATACATGCCCACTCAAGCCTTCAGCATTCATGGACATTTCTACCAACCCCCACGAGAAGATCCTTTAACCGGCCTGATCCCCCAAGAAATCGGTGCAGCTCCATACAACAACTGGAATGAACGCATCCTCGAGGAATGCTACCTGCCGAATGCGCGGCTGCAAAATTTTTCAAAGATTAGTTTTAATGTCGGTCCCACCCTTTTTTCCTGGCTGCAAACCCAAGATCCAATCACTTACCAACAAATCATAAATCAAGAGCGATCGAATTATAAAAAGCATGGTGTCGGGAATGCCATCGCACAGTCTTACAACCACACCATCCTACCGCTGGCTTCATCTTCGGATAAGATCATTCAAACGATGTGGGGAATTGCGGACTTTAACCACCGTTTCGGACACCCTCCGCGCGGAATGTGGTTGCCAGAAACCGCTGTAGATTACGAGGTCCTATCGATTTTGTCAAATTTGGGAATTGAATATACAATCCTTGCTCCCTGGCAGGCCGACGCAGATAATCTCGACCCAACCGAGCCGTACCGGGTTCTACTTCCCGGCGGCGGAAGCATTGTGGTATTTTTCTACCACCGTGATTTAAGTACGCGTATAAGTTTTTCTCCGGAAGCGACAGCTAATGCCGACCTGTTCGCTGAGGTTGAGCTGGCTCCAAATTACAAGAATCACAAAGCAAAAAATTCCCAGGATCAATTCATCTTGTTAGTCTCTGATGGGGAGCTATACGGGCATCACCAACCATTCCGGGAGCAATTTCTCTCCCAGCTTCTCGATGGAGCCAGTTCAACAGTTGGACTGGACAGCTCCTACCCTGGGCTGTGGCTTGAAACGCACCCTGCGACTAAAACTATCCGCATTCGCGAGCGAACCTCCTGGTCCTGCCATCACGGCATCGCCCGGTGGACTGGTGAGTGTGCCTGTACACCCCAGGATGGACGCTGGAAATCACATTTACGGTATTCCCTAAATCGATTGGCTACTGCATTAGACAGTTTGTACTTTGATACTGTTTACCCCTTGATATCCAAACCACGCACACTCCGTGAGCGCTACATTCATGTCATGCTTGGGGAAATCGAGGTAAGACAGTTAATCTCGGAAATGGCAAATCAAACCCTGACCAGCGAACAAGTTTGGCGCATCTATCTAATGCTCGAGTCACAGCGAGAACGCCAAAGAATTTTCACATCATGTGGTTGGTTTTTCGAAGATTTCGATCGGATCGAACCCAAAAATGTAATCACCTATGCAGCCCAGGCTGTCCGCTTGGCACGCCTTGCAACTGGTGATGATCTCTCATCCCAGGCGCTTGCTGATTTACGCCATGTTGTCAGTTCAATGACTGGTTTGAGGGCAGATCAAGTGTTCAGCCAGCAGTTTTCACGAACCTGGGAAGCTGAAGAACATTTATCCTCACCTGGATCAGGCTTTCACCCCAAGATTTGAAGCAGCTCGCTTTCCCTCTCCAGTTGATCATTCCACCATTTCCAATAGTTTTTCTACCTGATAATCTGATTTGGTTTCAGCTTTCTGCAGCTTGCGGATAATTTGGTAGCATCCTGCAATCTGTTCGCGGGTCTCTTCAGCATCCAGACCCCAATCATT
>JALHTN010000059.1 GCA_022865865.1 Anaerolineales bacterium | reverse complement strand
TGCTGTGGTGGGTTACCTGGCCATCTACCTGTTTGGACGCTTTGGCCTCACGACCTGGCTGTTCAACCTGGTAGGTGAGGACCAAACGTTCCTGCAGCTGTTGGCCATCCCTTTGATCGCCTGGTTTATGCTGGCGCTGGGGGGCGCGATTACTGGCGTGATCGGGGGTTGGGTGCTGGCCAGCAGTATGGGCACCGAACGCCGGGGAAAAATGATCGCTGGCAGCGCTGTCGCTTTCGCCGGCAGTACAGGCATCCTGATTATGATCTTCCTCCTGTTAACCAGCTTCATCGCGCTGTACAATAATTTCACCTCTGATCGTGTTGAGCAGTTCGGCATCCTGTTTGGATTGTTTGGATTGATCTTCGGTTTGGTCACCGGTCTTATTCAAGCTTTCACCACCGTAAAATTGCGCCACACCTGGCGGGTGATCCTGGCTTCCACTTTGGGATTCGCCATCGGCGGTGTCATTGCAGGTCTTCTCATCCGCTGGATAAACCCGCTAAATGGATTAGAGACTACACCGATCCTCACCACGCTGGTCCTGTTAATTGCTCTAGTTATGCCCTATTTCATCGGAGGCGGCGCGCTTGGATTGACCTATGACCGTATTGCATTCCGTACAGTAGATGCGGGTGAGCCGGTCGAGTCGGCTCAATCCCCGCGCTGGCAGATCATTGTAGTTGCCATCCTGGCTTTATTCATCATCGTGCCGGTGGTCAATTTTATCAATAAAATTTCCAGCTTTTTGACCGTCATGCCAGCCAACTTACAATCTCAGATCTCACCAGAGACCACTGGCATCCGCTGGAGCGATCCAGTGCCTCTCCCAGCAGGGAGTATAGACTTCGATCTGCCGTCAAGCAGCGCGGAGATGGCAGTAGTGGCTGGGACTGAACACCAGGCCTGGTGCAGTCCCGAAGGTATCATTCAATACCAGAATGGCAGCGGATCTGTTGAGCAGATCGAATTCCCATCCTGCAGCAGTACACCAACCATCGCTCTGGATCTGAAAGGAACCCCCCATATCGTCTGGTATACCCAGGAAGTGCGTGACACAAATGGTGTCACCAACCCGGCCAGCATGCTGGTCGAGAGCGTTCGTCAGAATGGGGAATGGGGCGAGGCTGTCATTGCGGGTCAGACTGAGGGAGAGGCTCTCGCCTCCCTGTCGGGTGATGCAGATGGCAACATGATCCTTGTCTGGACAGAGGCTGCCGATCTAACGGGAAACCTCTTGCTATCGATTAAAGAAAACTACCAGTGCTCAGAAGAAGACCTCAGCCCTGTGGAACTGGCCGGATTTGAAGCTCTCTTGGGAGGGGATACCCGTCCTCCTGGAACCGAAATTCCTTACTGCCGCAACGAGTTTGATCGCATTATCTACACGCCCAATCCGGATCCGGCATACAGCGACCAGGCTGTCACGCTGAATGGCGGCTTTGACCAGGTATCAGGGCTGATCGAGGTGGCGCAATATGAGGTGCTGTTCAACGTGATGCAGTACGTGGAAACCAAGACCAAGCCCAGCCCAGGGAGTATTTTGTCTGAATCGATAGGCAATCTATACCAGTCAGTTAAAGCCAATCCTGAGGATTATCCGCGCGGGATGACGGTACGCATTCTGCTGGGCAACTATCCTGTCATTGCAGATTTCACCTGGGGCAGCCAGATCATCGAGGTGATCAAAGATCTCAAAACAGTTGGAGTGGAGAAAATGGTCGATCCGGAGATCGGCTGGCGAGTTGAGGTGGCCAACTACCCTGGAGTTTACCCGCACAGCCATAACAAGATGTTGGTCGTGGATGGCAAGCTGGCTGCCAGTTTAGGCTTTAACTACAACTACATTCACTTCTCTAAGGACCATCCCTCTGGTGAAGGAGATAACTTGTTCGACCTGGGTCTGTCAGTCGTTGGACCAATCGCCCAGGATACCCTCACACACTATGATGATATGTGGCACGGCGCCGACCAGATCCACTGCGAAGACCTGACCTTACCAGATGGCCAATGGCAGGACACCTGCCAGGAAGTGAAAGCCACCAGCGATCATGTGCCGGAGGTACTGCGCGCATACTTGCCACCTGATGGCGATACCAACGCCTTCTCCTTATATCGCTCAAAAGTATTTCCTGAAGCCGATGATTTCGTGGCTGCCAGCCTGGCCGCATCCACTGAATCGATCGAGCTAATCACAGCCAATTTCTCGCTGGATATATATTGCATTCTCAACCTGGTGGCACCTGGCTTCTGTACACTTGCAGATTCAATGCCCTATATCGATTCCATCCTGGAATCCGTCGAGGAAAACCACACCCACGTGCGCGTGATCATGGAAAACGCTAACAGCTATGGTTTGGAGAACCGTGTCACAGCAAGTGTTCTCTATCCTGAACTGGCTAGCCGCGGATTGGAGGACCTGGTGGAACTGCGCTTTTTCAACGGCAGGGTACACGCAAAATCCGGACTGATCGATGACTCGCTTTTAATCATCGGCAGTCAGAACTACCAATACAGCGCCTGGGGGAAGGGTGGTGGGCTTGGCGAGAACAACATCACCACCAGCGATCCGCGAGCTATCGCGGAGTATAAAGCAATGTTTGAAACTAAGTGGCAGGAAGCGATCCCGGTTCAGGACGCAGAATACGGGGGATCCACGTCTAAATGACACCTGGAAGAACACGCTTTGTTCTGAGCATACAAGGTTGGTGATTCAAGGATCGGAATAGGAAGAGAAGCCTATGGCTTACTTTATCGTCCGCATAGTTGTAAACGAACTGCAGTCGCACTCACGGTTGCCATTCTTCCGGGCATTCAGCTGGCGCCAGATGTAGACAACCGGCTGATCACCATCCTGGTCTATCTTGTATTGGGTGGATTGTTCGGCTTAATCAACGCCTTCTTCCGCCCATTGGTGCTGCTGGTGACTGGATCATTGGTTATTTGGACAATGGATCTTTTTACCTTCCTGATTAATGGGCTTCTGTTTTATCTGCTCTCCTACCTGTCACCGGATCTGATGGTGATCACTCACCCGGGTTTTATATGGATGATCGTGGCGGGAACAATCATGGCCACCACGTTCACCATTCTTCTATACAGCGTACTCAAGAGCAAGCTGGAGGAATTACAAAAAGAATAAGCGCGTACAGTATTATTCAAATCTGGCTTTTGTGTTGCCTAGTTGCTCCAACAGCTTCAAGTACCGCGCGGATATTTTCCAGTGGAGTGGTTGCGCCCAGGTTGCACAGGTAGAGAGCGAAGCGACCATTCTTCCCCCCCACTTCGATATAATCTTGCACACGCTGGCTTACTTCCTCGGGTGCTGCCTGGGCAAGGAAACGCGCTCCCACGCCGAGGACTAATGGGACATCATGCTCGACGGAACACGCTTTGTAGAAGGTTGGTCCAAGGGCATTAACATCGGGATCTTGTCCCTCAAGTAAATTCGGAGAGACCTGAAGCTTGAGCGCCAACATTTCTTCCGGCTTCTTGAGAAATCTCTCTCCAACCCAGTTAGGCACGTAAAGCTCAAGGTCACATATTTCTCGCAGGCGCAGGATGTACGGTGCAACCCATTCTTCGAGCATATTCAAGTTCAAGATTGGGAGCGAGGCCATCGCATCAGCTCCCGCGATACTGACCGCATCAGGGAAGTGCTTCTTCTGGTAAATAATCCAGGGAGCGAGGACTTCTTCAATTATGGCATCGAAAATGCCCCTGGCGAAACCTGGATTCATTTGCATATCCATGAGTAAATTTTCGATGCCCCGCAAATTGGCTGACAAGCTGAACGGGGCGCAAAATTGTAAGGATGGCGCCAGACCGGTCAATCTTACGTAAATTGATTGCATCTCTATTACTTTAGTGAAACGTCCTGCGGAATCAAAATCTGGGGTCCTGATCTTGCCCAAATCATCATGACCCGCAATTAGGGGGGTTCTGCGATCTACATCGGGTATATGGTTCTCGAAGAAGACCACCTTCTGACCCAAAGCCTCTGCCTCGATGTTGTAGACATCGTAATCCATAAAACATACATCTATGCCATAGGTTTCTGCTACCTCCAGGGTGGCAGGTGTCAGGAGTTCGGGGGTGGTATAAGATTTCTCGGCGGGGATGCCCAATTCGTGCATGGTGAATTCATGCATTTGGGCGTAAACGGGAGTCCGATTGGTGACGCCTATCATTGCATCGTTGAGCCGTTTCGCGCCTTCCTGAAATCCGGAATAGTCAGATTTGAATCCATGATTTAACTTCATATTGCACATTATATTGATTTTAAGATTTTGAGGTGTTTATTTATCGAAGGAGAAAGGATTCAAGCATCTGGGCAGCCATATTATCCGATCAGCGATTATTCAACCAGTAGTTGAGAGGCTTGTATATGAATTTTCCTGTTTCTAAGAGGTGCTGTCGGTCAACCAAATTGGGTCACATTTCCTTCATGGAGTCCTTCAAAGCAATTTGGGCCCCTGCATCATCAATTGTGGAGTAAAAAATTATTCGGTAGACAGGTATTAAATTTTGCCAGTCATTCGTCAATGCTGGCAGGCACAAAACGAAAACGATCCCCGCGATACAGATCTTTCCCAAATTCTATGCAATTGGCATTCTGGTCGAAACCAAGACGTCTCTCCAACATCAGTGGCGCACCTGTATTTATTCCCAGCAGCTCAGCCTCGAATTTTGTGGCGATAACGGGTTCCAGGCTTCGTTGAGTCCTGGTTATTGAAATCCCATACTCGGTTTCCATAATTTCATACACCGATCGGTTGTTCAGATCATGAGACTCAAGCTGCGGAAAATATTGAACCGGAACCCACAACTGCTCAAGCATAACTGGCTCTTGATTTGCCATGCGCAAACGAAGCATGTGGAAAACCGGTGTCAACACCGGCACATCCAATTGTTTGGCGATAGCAGCCTCTACCGGTCGCTGATCGATCTCAATAACTTTAGCTCCCGGCAGGAGACCCCGCTGCTGCTTTGCGTTGGTGAAGGATACTAAGCGCTCTGTTTGTCGTTCGATCTTAGGTTCAGCAATGAAATTACCTTCCCCATGTTTCCGAATGATCAAGCCCTGTGCTTCTAACCTGCCAAGCGCTCGCCGCAGAGTCACGCGGTTGACATCAAATAACTCGCTTAAGGTTCGTTCTGGAGGTAATCGAGTTCCAGGCGCCAATTCACCCGTTTCAATTTGATCCAGCAGACTATCGGCAATTTGGACATACCGGGGAACAGTTGCCTCAACATTAGCCATATTATTTCAAGCCAACAACCGCGGATAGGGTCTCCCTCTCTTTCAACGATTCAAAAATCCCTGATTTTTCGAGGAAGAGAAGAATAACCTTATGGTATACTGGTATATAAACCAGTATGCCACTTACTCTATTGTTTGTCAAGGAAACATAAATCGTAGAGCAGCATTAATTTAACTTTTTAAGGAGGTGGTACCTTAAGTTAATCTCTTCCCCCCCATCAGATAATTTAAGCTAATTGGATTTAATATTTTAAGGAGAAGATTTAATGTCACCCAAACGGTCCTGGACTGTTATCGCTTTGTTGGCAATCGGGTTATTTATGCTTGCCGCCTGCCAGCCAAAAGAAGTAATCGTCACTCAAGAAGTCATCGTCACCCAAGAGGTTGTAGTTACCCAGGAGGTTATCGTCACCCAGGAAGTCGAAGTGGTCAAAACGGTCGAAGTTGCGCCGCCAGAAGTACCCACAGGCACACTGGTGCGTGCGATCTCGACCTTCCCCAACTCCCTCGATCATGTTCAGGCAGCTGAACGCCAGGCCTCGACAACTGATTTTCAATTGTATGACTCGCTGGTTTGGTTCGGCGAGGGCGGTACAATCGAACCCCAGTTGGCCGAGAGCTGGGAAGCTTCTGAGGATGGTACTGAGTACACTTTCTACCTGCGCGAGGATGTTGTTTTCCACAACGGTGAACCGTTCAATGCCGACGCAGTTGTCTTCAATTGGGAGCGCGCAAGCACCGCCGGTTTTGAATACAGCTATCAATGGGAAACGGCCTCCTCAATCGAGGCAGTTGATGAATATACCGTCAAGGCGACACTAGCAGAACCCAACGCGCTCTTCCTGTCAACGGTTGCCGATTACTGGATGATGATTCCCCCTGCCTACTTCGAAGAGGTTGGTCAGGAAGGCTTTGATGAACACCCCATGGGTACGGGACCCTTTAAGTTCGTCGAATGGGTCAAGGGCGACCACATTACCATGGAAGCCAATCTCGATTACTGGCGCGGGGCACCCAAGATCGAGACAGTGAGCTTCCGACCTATCCCTGAGTCCGCCACCCGCGTGGCCGCCATCCAGACAGGTGAAGTAGACATCGTCACCCGCCTGAGTGCTGAAGAGGCCCAGAGCCTGTTAGGCGTGGAAAATGTCAAGGTTGTTAAATACCCCGTGGCACGCGTTTTCTATATCGCATTCAACAACCTGACCACTGGCATTGACCAGCCGACGATGGATGCCAAAGTCCGCCAGGCGATGAACTATGCTGTGGACGCGGATCTCATCATTGATGCCCTGTTTGACGGTTTTGCAGAACCGGCCTCTGGCTTTGTTGTGGCCGGTGAGCTGGGATACGGCAATGTCGAGCCATTTGGCTACGATCCGGATCAAGCCCTCGCACTGCTGGAAGAGGCCGGATACCCGAATGGCTTCGCTATGGATATGGCCTGCCCGGTCGGTGCATATACCAACTTTGAGGAAGTATGTGAGGCTGTTGTAGGCTTCCTTGGTGATGTCGGTATCGATGTCACACTAGATCTTATGGAATCTGGCCAGTACTGGGACCTGGAAGCCAACAAAGAGCTGCCGGCTCTCTTCGGGGACAGCTGGTCTGCAGCCGGTGGCGAGGCATTCAGGCGATTGACAGGTGCCCTGGGCGGTGTGGATACAAGCTACTCCGCCTGGTCTGACCCACAGATTGATGCTTTATTGCTGGAGATCCAAGGGACACCAGACCAGGATGAGCGCGCTGCGTTGTACGGGGAACTGCAGGTATATATGCAGGAAGACCCGCCATTTATATACCTCTACCAACCCGTTCAATTCGAAGCAATCAACACCAGGGTGCAGGGGTACGAGCCGCTTCCGTTCGAGGGCTACGATTTATTCGATGTCTTTCTTGTCGGAGAATAGATTCATAACAAAAGTCGAGAATGAGAGGGCGGCTTCAGCCGCCCTCTCATGACTCTCCTTAGAACACGATGTACGAGGGGTGGAGCCTGAAAAACGTAATAGGAGAAATATATGCAGCGATATTTCCTCTCTAAACTGGGTCAATCAGTTTTACTGATTTTCGGGGTTCTCCTATTGGTGTTCACCATGGTTCGTGTCACCGGAGACCCAGCAACGCTGATGATGTCTCGCGAAGCTTCTCCTGAGGATATGGAAGAATTCCGGGAGAGAATGGGCTTTAACGATCCGACCATCGTCCAGTTTGGGCGTTTCATGTCTGGCGCGATCGTGGGTGATTTTGGCGATTCGCTACACTTCAAGACACCAGCTATGCCGATGGTGTTGGAACGACTGCCGGCAACATTGCAGTTAGCCTTGACAGCACTGATTCTCGCAGTGGTGGTAGGTCTCCCGCTTGGCTTGGTTGGGGGATTCAACCCGGGAAGTTTTATAGATAACATAGCGCGCGTCCTGGCTCTTCTTGGCCAGAGCGTTCCTAATTTCTGGCTGGCGTTGATCATGATTTCCTTTTTTGCTGTGAGTCTGCGCTGGTTCCCAACCTTTGGTCGTGATGAATGGAAGTCAGTAGTTATGCCGGCCTTTGTGCTTGGCTTACCCGTAATGGGTCAAATTGTGCGCCTGACACGCTCGTCCGTATTGGAAATTCGGGGGGAAGATTTCATCCGCACCGCCCGTAGTAAAGGACTGGAACGTAAAACAATCTACTCTAAACATGTATTCAGGAACGTTGCTATCCCCCTGGTGAGTGTCATTGGCATTCAATTTGGGTATTTGCTGGGTGGCTCCATCTATATCGAAGCCATCTTCGCCTGGCCGGGAATGGGACAATTACTCGAGCAGTCAATCGGCTGGCGAGATTTTCCTCTGGTGCAGGCCATTGCCGTTTTCACTGCGGTGGTCGTTTTGGGGCTCAATCTGCTGACCGATATGACCTATGCAATTATCGATCCAAGGATTCGCTATGGCAAATAGAGCAACAACACCACAGCAAACGCCTGGCCCTTCCGCCGACAACCTGCTGGAAGTAGAGCGCACATTTCAGGAACGCATAGCTTATACAGGGCGCTTCCTGTGGCGTGACAAGAGCGGTGTGATCGGGATGATTATGTTCCTTACCGTCGTGGTAGCAGCTGTGTTTGCACCCTGGATTGCACCTTATGACCCACTTGATCAGAACTTGCGCGCAAGCAAAACACCCCCGGTCTGGAGCGAAGAGGGCAGTTGGGACCACATATTGGGCACCGACAACCTGGGGCGGGATATTTTCAGCCGCCTTATATACGGAGCACGCGTCTCACTGACTGTGGCCTTTTTTGGGGTGTTAATTGCAGCCAGTCTGGGTCTGGTCATTGGCGCGATTGCTGGCTACATGGGTGGTCGAATAGACTCTACCATCATGAGCATTATCAACTTGATATTATCTTTGCCTTATCTATTATTCGTTGTCTTCATCGCGGCCATTCTGGGGAATAGCCTGATTAACGTTATCTTGATCTTCGGTATCACCGACTCGCCTATCTTCGCCCGCGTGACGCGCGGCGAGGTACTGCGGATGCGCCAGTCGGGTTATGTGGAATCAGCTATCTGCGCTGGTGCTCGCTGGCCGCGCATCATTTTCGACCATATCACACCCAACCTGATCGGCCCATTGATCACCCTGGCTACTTTCGAAATGTCAGCCATGATATTCTACGAAGCCGGCCTTGGTTTCTTGGGACTGAGCGTACCACCCAGCGTTCCCAGTTGGGGAAACATGTTAGCTGCTGGCCGCAAGTATCTGCAATGCTGCCCCTGGATCGCAGGTGCACCCGGCTTGGCTATCATGTGGACCTCTTTGGGGATGAACCTGGTGGGTGATTGGCTGCGCGATGTACTTGACCCACGTTTGCGACGCTCCAGGAAGTAAGAAGGTAGTGATGGCAAAAGTCTTAGAAGTCAAAAACCTGGTTACAAAATTCTACACTCTTGATGGAGTTGTTAACGCGGTGAATGGAGTCAGCTTTGACCTAGAAGACGGCGAAACATTAGCTATCGTAGGAGAGAGCGGCAGCGGTAAGAGTGTGACCATGATGTCCCTTTTGGGACTGATTCCAATGCCGCCGGGAAAAGTAGAAAGTGGGGAGGCTATTTATTATAACAATCAAGATTTGCTGCAGCTTAGCCCGGTAGAACTACGCGATATTCGCGGGGGTCAGATTGGGTTTGTCTTCCAGGACCCCATCTCTTCATTGAATCCTATAATGACGATTGGTGAGCAGATATCCGAAACCTTGGTCAAGCATTTGGGAATGAATAAGGATGAGGCCCGGGATCGAGTTATTGAACTCCTGACCCAGGTCGGTATCCCCGACCCGGAACTGCGCTATAAAGCCTACCCATTCCAATTTTCAGGTGGAATGCGTCAGCGGGTGGTGATCGCCATTGCCATCGCCTGCTCTCCTAAAATCATCATCGCCGACGAGCCGACCACAGCCCTGGATGTGACCGTCCAGGCCCAGATCGTAGAACTTTTCAAGCGCCTGAAAGATGCTCTCGGGGTGGCAGTGATTTGGATTACACACGACCTGGGTGTCGTGGCCGGGATTGCCGACCGGGTGATGGTCATGTATGGAGGCCGTTCAGCAGAAATCGCACTGGTCAAGGATCTGTATGAGAATCCCCAGCATCCCTACACCGTCGGTTTGCTCGGGGCACTGCCGCGCCTGGATAGCAGAGAATCCAAGCGCCTGGTAAGCATCCAGGGTGCCCCGCCAGACTTGCTCATCCCGTTGACCCATTGCCCTTTTGCGTGGCGCTGTGAATATGTATTTGAGCGCTGCTGGCAGGAAATTCCAGCGCCAGTGAATGTTGGTGAGCAGCACCAGACCGCATGCTTCTATGATATGGATAAAGGAGAACCGCGTGCAGGCTGAAAACCACGAATTACTGAGAGTAGTGAATCTTAAAAAACACTTTCCAATCACTGGTGGTTTCTTGGGTCGCCAGGTAGGTGCGGTTAAGGCAGTTGACGGTATTTCGTTTGATATCAAAAGGGCTGAAACGGTGGGTATGGTGGGTGAGAGCGGCTGCGGAAAATCAACTGCTGGACGTGCTATCCTTCTTTTGCTCGAGCCAACCAGCGGTCAGGTGCTGTTCAATGGTGATGATCTGACCCAGTTGAGTAATAAGGAATTGCGCCAGCGACGCCCGCAGATGCAGATGATTTTCCAAGACCCCTACGCCTCGCTCAACCCTCGCCACACGGTGGGCAAAATCGTTGGTGAACCGTTGGTCATCAACGGCCTGGTGAGAAATGGCAGCCAGGAATTAAAAGATCGGGTTGCAGAGCTGCTGGAATTGGTTGGGATGGATCCATTCTACATGAAACGCTTCCCGCATGAATTCTCCGGCGGTCAGCGCCAGCGGATTGGGATCGCCCGCGCTCTGTCGCTGAACCCGAGCTTCATCGTTTGCGATGAACCGATCTCGGCATTGGATGTCTCCATCCAGGCTCAGGTTGTTAATCTTTTGCAGGACCTACAAGAAACATTGGATTTGGCTTATCTTTTTATTGCCCACGACCTGAGCATGGTGAAGCACATTTCACATCGCATCATGGTAATGTACCTGGGCAAGATCATGGAGATGACCGATCGCAATACCCTCTTTGAAGATCCGCTGCACCCCTACACCCAATCACTGAACTCAGCAGTACCACTGCCAAATCCTGAGCTTGAAAAGAGTCGAAAGCGTTTCATTCTCAAGGGAGACCCACCCAGCCCAGCCAATCCGCCCTCTGGTTGTGTCTTTCACACTCGTTGCCCCTTGACGGTAGAAGAGTGCATAACAGTAGAGCCAGAGTTCCGAGAAATCCACCCCGGCCATTTTATCGCCTGTCACCTGGCCGACGAGACAGGCAGCAGCAAGATCCCTGAACAGAAAATCCTGGAATCAATAATGGCCTGAGATGGAGGATAAATCAATGGAATTCCCCTTAAATGTCGATGTACACTGCAGCGATGGTCATTGTGGTCGTTCCACTTACATAATCTTGAATCCCACTACTGAGCAGATCACGCACCTTGTGGTGAAATCAAAGCAGCAACCAGCAGTTGAGCGCCTGGTCTCAGTAAAATTGGTCACTCATACTGCTACTGAGGTAATACTGCTGAGCTGCACGAAAGAGGAATTTGCGAAGATGGAAACCTTCAATCAACCAGAATTCATTTATACCGACCTGCCTCATCATGCAACCGATCCCAGCCTGACCGTATTATGGCCGTATGTGGTATCGACAAAACGGATTGTTGACGAAAAGGTGAGGCGGATCCCTCCTGGCGAATTGGCGGTACGCAGGGGTACTCGTGTGCGTGCCACTGATGGCTGGGTCGGAAGGGTGGACGAGTTCATCGTCGGACCAGTAAGTGGGAATATCACCCACCTTTGTTTGAGAGAAGGCCACCCGTGGAAAGAAAAAGATATCTGCATCCCTTTGTCCCAAATCGAAAGCATTGAGGAAAAAGTTGTGCATTTGAAAGTAGATAAAAAAACCATCGCCTCAATGCCGAGCGTTCCTGTGAAGCGACGTTGGTGGAAGTAATCTCAATCCGGAAACACAGTCTTATAAAAAAAGAACGCTATGTAATTTGACGAAACAAAATTGGATAATCCGCGTCTTTTCAAAATTATCAATAGAGGTATTGTGTCCTATGATAGGTTATTCCTTTACCAAAGTGTTCAATGATAAGTCCGGCTGGTACTGCGGTGATTTTCACGTGCATACCAACGCCTCCTCAGACGGAGATTATCCCCCAACTGTGGTGGCCGAATTAGCCCGGGCAGAAGGGTTAGATTTCGTCACCATCACCGATCACAACACAATCTCCGGATTCTCTGAAATAGATGAGAACCTGGATTTCCCGATCATTCCGGGGATAGAGGTCACCCTCGATAAGGGACATTTTAACGTGTTTGGCATTGAAGCGCGCCACCACTGGATCGAAGAAATCGGTGCCAGCAGTAAAGCCGTACCTTTACCCTCGAATTACCCCACGGTGACCGAGTTGATGCTCACGACAGCACAGGAGGGATTATTGAACTCAATTAATCATCCGCGTCTTCACCCCTGGGATTGGCGCTACCTTGATACTGATCTGCGCTATGTCCACTGTGTGGAGCTCTGGAATGATTTATATTGGCCTGAAAATACCTTCGCTAATCCCAAAACTGTCGATCTGTGGACTACCTGGCTCAACGCTGGTTATCGAGTTACAGCGATCGGCGGCAGCGACTATCATTATCCACCGAAAACGAATCAGGGTCTGCCTGGCGAGCGTTTGGGACAACCCACTACCTTCGTTTATGCCGAGCAGCTCTCTGCTGCTGCTATTCTGGAGGGATTGCGGCGACGGCGCGTCTACGTGAGCAAGGGTCCGCGAGTCGCAGTCCAAGCGGAGATGAACAACACAAGTTATATGATTGGCGATGATCTGGGGGAACAAGCGGGTGATATCGAGGTAACTGCATCCATTTCTCATGGACCTGATCATATCCACGCCCAGCTTGTAAGAAATGGGGAGATCATCGCCAACGAGCATTTAAGTGGTCCGGAAACTAGTGTCCAGTTTCGCGATCAGGTTGATCCGACTCGCCCTGCCTGGTACCGGTTTGAAGTGTTGGATAGGAATTGGGAGGCGCTGGCAATCACCAATCCGATTTTTGTTAATTCCCATGAGAAGGATATCCCCATCACCCAGGGATCATCTTTGAAATAGGTTTACCTTCACTGATTATCCTGCCAATTTAGGATCTCGATTTGAGAATAGGATGAGGCCCAACATCCAGAATTCAGTTTAAGGAAGAAGCCAGTTTATGCAAAACTATGCTGATTCGTTTTGTCAGAATTTGATCTTCGGGGAAATTGATAATAGAAGTTCAAGAATAGCCAGGTAAACTGAGACAATTTTCGCAGTCAGAAAGCAATATCTATTAATTGAATAATACCGTCTTTACCTATGCGCAGCACTTCTGTTTGGTTTTCTTCGCTTACCCACAGGTTAATTTATGATCCAGACCATAAGTCCAATTATGAACAAACACCACAGATTTATAAATCTTATGAGATGTTAGTGTAAACTTCTTTCAGAAAAAATAATATTCAAAGAACCGTAGGCCAGATGTATCCAAAAAAGTAGCGAGTGTGCCTGGAAATCCGACAACATACCAGAGTTGCAGGCATTTTCCCCAACGAAGCGCCTTGCTTGAGGCTGGTGAGCGCTCTGCAAATGGAGATCAGCGAAACTTGGGAGACAGGTAGGATTTATTATCCGTTGAATGGTTGTAAACTTCACGAACAATGCGTCACCTTAACGCAATTACAGAAAAGATGTTGCACGATCGTATTTAGCAAATATCTACCATATTAAGAAAATTTGATCAAAAGGTTATCCAAATGTGAATTGGGGGAAAAATTCTGTCAGATAGTGATCCAGTTTCTACTCCCTTTAAGGAAAATTGGTAAAATTATTGGAACACCGCATTTCCAGGTGGTTGTTAGGGAAACCCAAAAACCAAGAATATTTGCCTTCTCTCACCCAGGAATTAACGCTATAAAATCAT
>JALHTN010000058.1 GCA_022865865.1 Anaerolineales bacterium | reverse complement strand
GGGACCAATTTGGGCGATAGTTTGCTCGCCAACCGACACGCGAGCATGGCTGACGCGCTGCAGGACAATACGCATAGATATTTAAAGGAATCAGCAAGGGGATGTGGGGATTGAATCCCGGATCCCTTGCCTGATTGGTTGATTTACTTGATGACCTTGCGAAGCAAGCCAGCTACTTCTCCTGGTTCGGCATGGCGGTTTGTGTTTAGCTTTGAGTAGACCAAATCCCCATTGACGCTGACCTCGAAGCGACCTCCATCCGATGGAACCAGAGAGAAGGCTTCGATCTTATACTCGAATTCCTTGATCAGTTCTGCTGTCAAACTGACAGCGCGATCGGTGTAGTGTCAAACTGCACAATATACCAATTCAACGTTATATATCATTTGCTCGCCTCCTTGTGTTTTGTGGTTTACCATGATCTCGAGAGTCTTAGAATCGAGCTTCGGATCAAGCCGCGGTTAGTATAACATAGGTTATAGTTTGGTAATTGGTGCTGATCAGGCATAAGAAGCGATGAACGGGCAGCTGTAGAATACTGGCAAACAAGGGATTATGTTAAAATCAAAGTAAGGATCAGCTTTTCATTACCTGGGAAAAAGGTGTAAGATGGATATTCGTCCTTCCCCGATCGCCGGTCGCTGGTATCCAGGAGATTCCGGTCAGCTGGCAGATAGTGTCGATGGTTATATCAATGCTGCTCAACTGCCTGAAATTGAAGGCCAGGTGGTTGGGATCATCGTTCCCCATGCGGGGCATAAGTATTCTGGTCCTGTGGCAGGTTATGCCTTCAGAGCTATCCGCGATATGCAGCCTGAACTGGTGGTAGTCGTATCACCAATGCACCAATCCTATTCGCAGCCCTTATTGACCTGTGGACATCAAGCGTATCAAACACCACTGGGTTCAATCAATATCGACCAGGAATCTGTCTCGGAGCTGAATCACGCTCTGGAAGCAGAATTAGGATTTGGTCTGACCCCGGTCAGAAATGACGGCGAGCATTCACTAGAAATTGAGCTGCCCTTTTTGCAGCGGGTCTTAACCAGCGATTTTCGTTTGCTGCCAGTGATGATGCGCGATCAAACCCCCAGTGTTGTAGAAGCCTTGGGTAAATCACTGGCAAGGGTTATATCCAACCGGGCAGCCCTGCTGGTTGCCAGCAGTGATCTCTCTCATTTTCATGATCAGCTGCAAGCGCAGCAGCTGGATGCAGAGATGCTGAGCCGGGTGGAGGCATTTGACCCGCCAGGTGTGCTACAGGTAGAAGAAGAGGGCAAAGGATTTGCTTGCGGCCGGAATGCCATCGCGGCTGTCCTTTGGGCAGCCAAAGAATTAGGGGCAAATTCAGTGAAAATACTCAAGCACGCTACTTCGGGAGATGTAACCGGTGATTATTCAGGGGTAGTTGGCTATGCAGCCGCGATCATCACCCGTCAGATGGTGGAGGAAAGTTCAAACTAGCTATGGAAAGCACGCTTACATTTGATCTGCTTGGTTTGGTTGCAGTTGTAATCTTAGTTTTGCTGAATGGTTTTTTCGTTGCGGCTGAGTTTTCCCTGGTCAGCGTCCGACATACGCGCATCGTCGAACTCGTAGAGCAAGGAAACGCCGGGGCAGAAACTGTTCATAAAGCGCTTGAAAATCCTGATCGGGTAATCGCTGCCACCCAGTTGGGAATAACCCTCGCCAGCCTGGGTTTGGGTTGGATTGGGGAACCAGCCCTTTCACACCTGATTGAGCCGGTATTAAATTTGTTCCCAATTGAATTTCGTCCCGGGCTATCCCATAGTATATCGGCTGGCCTGGCTTTTGCGATCATCACCTTCCTGCATGTCGTGGTGGGAGAATTAGCGCCGAAATCAATCGCCTTACAGGATCCAGAAGGCACTTCCCTGGCTGTCGCCAGACCAACTTTGTGGAGTGAGCGCCTGTTCAAGCCCTTTATCTGGGCGCTTAACGGGACCGGCAATGCACTCCTGCGTCTGGTTGGTGTGGAGCCAGCTTCTGGACATGAGCTGGTCCATTCGGTTGAGGAACTCAAGATGCTGGTGACTGCCAGCACTGAGGGAGGAGTGGTTGCTCAACAGGAGAGCGATCTGCTGCATGCGATCTTCAATTTTGGAGATCTATTAGTACGCCAGGTGATGATCCCACGCACTGAGATCATTGGGGTGGAGGCGGACCTGCCCTTAGCCGAGATCCTGCCCTTGATCACCGAATCAACCTATACCAAGATTCCAGTCTACGACGACGATTTGGATAACATTCTCGGGATCATTCATGTGAAGGATTTGCTGCGGACGATGCAGGAACCTGGTTGGCAAAATTCCACGGCGCGTTCATTGGTCCGTGAATCGCTGTATGTTCCAGAGACGCTCCCGGTAAGCGCGCTGCTGCGCGAGTTTCGGGACAATCGCCAGCATATCGCCATCATCCTGGATGAATTCGGAGGCACAGGAGGGCTGGTGACATTAGAGGATTTACTGGAGGAGATAGTTGGTGAAGTGAGTGATCCTTTCGACCGGGTGACTCCAGAGATCGAAAAACTTCCAGATGGCTCGTTTTTGATTGATGGTCTTTGCCTGATGGAGGATGTCAACGATGCCCTAGATCTGAATCTGGTCAATCCCGCGTACGATACCATCGCAGGATATACCTTGGGTAGGATGGGACGGATTCCAAAAATAAACGACAAAATTGAATTTGATCAAGTCATTATTGAGGTGGAAGCGATGGATGGGATGCGGATTGAGCGCCTGAAACTTACCCGGATGGATGAAAAACCTCCTACTCAATGATTACAAGCAGATACTATTAAATTGAAACTAACGCCACCGGCAATTCTTTAGATCCAAAATGCCCACTTATTTAGAAATCGTGGTCAATGTTCCTCAAGTGGAGGGTGTTTTTCATTACCACCTGCCTCCAGATCTCGAGGGCCAGGTGGGTCCGGGTCATCTGGTAGAAGTCCCTTTTGGAAGAAATCGTGTGCAGGGGGTGGTATTAAAACAGGTAGACCAACCATCTGTAGCGGAAACTCGAGCTGTTAGCGCATTGATCGATGGTTCAGTGGTGCTTACCGCTGCCCAGCTGGCACTGGCTGAATACCTGTCAGACAGCACCCTGGCTCCATTATCCGCCTGTGTCAACCTGATGCTGCCGGTGGGGCTGTCTCAAATGGGGGACACTCAATACTCCCTCGCCGAAGGTGCGCAGGGATCAAAACCACGATCCACAACAGACCTGCAGCAGCGTGTGTTGGATTTGTTGACCAGCAGGGGACCGCTATTAGGACGCCAGATCGACCGGGCGATACCCCGCGTGAAATGGCGTTCGACAGTACGGGCATTGATCCGGCAGGGGAGAATTACTTCCCAACCGGTCCTTCCCGCGCCCAAAGTTCAACCAAAATCCGTCCGCACAGTACGCCTGGCCTGTACACCCGAAAAAGCCGCCAGCAGCATGAATGATCTGGGGCGCGCGGGTACCCAGGCTTGTGAAAGACGGGAGGCGATGCTGCGATACCTGCTGGAAGAACCTGGACCTGTGGATGTGAGCTGGGCATACGCAGCCTCCGGTGGAAATTTGCAGGATTTACGCTATTTAGCGGAACGTGACCTGGTTGTGCTTGGGGAGAGTGAGGTCTGGCGTGATCCCCTGGAGGGCATAGCATTTGTCACCAAAGAAGCACCAATTTTAACCGAGGATCAGAATAAAGCCTGGGGCGAGATCATTACTTACCTCAAGCAGACTGGAGAAGGTCAGCCAGTGAAACCAATCCTGCTGCACGGGGTGACCGGATCGGGCAAGACAGAAATCTACCTGCGGGCGGTGAATGAAGTACTCCAGCGAGGACAGCAGGCGATCATCCTGGTCCCGGAGATCGCACTCACACCCCAAACCGTGCGGCGTTTTCTGGCCCGTTTTCCCGGCCAGGTTGGTTTGGTTCACTCGAGACTCTCCACCGGGGAACGGTATGATACCTGGCGCCGGGCACGCCAGGGAGACTTAGCGGTGGTCGTCGGCCCGCGTTCCGCATTGTTTACCCCATTACCTAATTTGGGTCTGATCGTGGTTGATGAGAGTCATGATGACACTTATTACCAGGGGGAAATGCCTCCTTATTATCACGCCCGGCAAGCATCTGTAGCCTACGCCAGGCTGACCGGGGCGATCTGCATTCTGGGCTCAGCCACACCAGATCTGAGCAGTCATTATCGAGCCACCCGCGGCGATTGGCGCTACCTACAACTTCCTAATCGTATTCTGGCTCACCGCCAAGCAGTTGAGCAGCAGCTGGATCTGCATGCCATTGATGCGAATGCCTCCCGATTTACCCACCTTGAACACCAAGCTGATATGATAGCCCTGCCACCAGTAAAAGTGGTGGATATGCGTCAAGAATTGAAATCTGGTAATCGTTCGATCTTCAGCCGCCCTCTGCGTGAATCAATTCAGCAGGTATTGGAGAATCATCAGCAAGCGATCCTGTTCTTGAACCGGCGGGGAACAGCTACATACATCTTCTGCCGCGATTGCGGTCACAGCCTGCACTGCCCACGCTGCGACACCCCATTAACCTATCACCGTCCATTACGTTCAGCCAGTAATCTCGATCCTTCATCAGGGATCGAAGAATCTGGGGCTGCAAAGCACACGGTACCAGAGGCAGCGTTGACCTGCCACCACTGCGGATACCGGCGAAAAATGCCATCCACCTGCCCGAACTGCGGCAGCACCCATATCCGCCAGTACGGCACCGGTACCGAGCGCGTAGAAGCTGATCTTCAAGCCCTGTTCCCCGAGGTGCGCACCCTGCGCTGGGATTACGAGACCACCCGTAAGAAAGGTGCACATGAGATCATCCTGAGCCATTTTCAAGCCCAGCGGGCTGATGTGCTGATAGGAACTCAGATGCTGGCCAAGGGATTGGATTTACCTCTTGTAACCCTGGTTGGTGTAGTCTTAGCAGATGTGGGTCTAAATCTGCCAGATTTCCATGCTGCTGAACGGACTTTTCAGGTATTAACCCAGGTAGCTGGGCGCGCTGGGCGCAGTCCGCTTGGTGGGCAGGTGATTCTACAGACTTACCAGCCGGACCATTATGTGATCAAGACTGCAGCCGGGCATGATTTCCTGTCCTTCTACCAGCAGGAGTTAGAAAACCGCCGGAAAATTGGATATCCCCCATTCAACCAGCTGGTACGTTTAGAATTCAGACATTCAAACGCCGATATGGCTGAGAAAACCGCCCTCGAATTAGCCCACAAAATCCACGAGTGGTTGGTGGCAGAGGGAAGATCAGCAACCCATATGATCGGTCCTGTGCCACCATTCTTCGCTCGTTTGGAAGGCAAGTATCGCTGGCAGATTATTTTACGCGGTCCAGACCCGCGTTCGCTTCTGCGAGGAAGGCAGCTGAGGGAATGGCGGGTTGAAGTTAATCCGCCAAACTTGCTATAATATCTTGTGATCATAATAGGAACAAATAATAAATACCGGTGATAAAATTCTTTGGTTTGGTGAGAACCAATTCCCTACTTAGGAGTTCACGATGGATCAAATGCGGCGTGAGTTATTAACCTGGAAAGATGTTGATGGCCTGATCGACCACTTGCTGCCCCAGTTTGAGGGTGACTTTGAAGCCATGATGATCATCACCCGGGGAGGCATTGTTCCTGGTGGTATGTTAGCTGAGGCGATGAACATCACTCACATTTTAACCGCGGCTGTGGATTTCCCCGCCCAAGTGGAGAAAGCCGGCCTTTATGTCTGGCCTCGTTTTATCCAGTTTCCTGAAGACCAGCTGCTGCGAGACCGGAGAACCCTGGTGGTTGATGATGTCTGGGGATCGGGCCGCACCATTACCTCCGTCAAGAACCGGATCGTGGCTGCAGGAGGATATCCTTACACATGCGTGCTGCATTTCAACCCCAATCGCAGCTTATTTAATAATGCGCGACCCAATTATTATGCTGCTGTCACTGATGCCTACATCATCTATCCATGGGAGATCGATCGTGGGGTCGATCGAGTCCTGCTGGAATCAGCCCCCAAGCCCTCTTCCTGAGTCCTTTATGCCAGCCCAAGATATTAAAATTGCCCTGCTCGGGGATGTTCATGCCAACCTGCCGGCATTGGAAGCAGTCTTGTCCCATGCCAGCAGCCTCGGCGTGACTGCTTATTGGAATATCGGCGATTTCGTCGGCTACAATGCCTTTCCCGAGCAGGTGGTCAAGCGCATGCGGAAGCGAAAATTCTCCAATATCATCGGCAACTATGATCTAAAGGTGCTTAAATTTCCCCAGAAAGACAAAAAATGGCGACGGGATAAACAGCCACTTAAATGGCTGGCGTTCAAGTGGGCTTATCAGAATCTCTCGCCAGAGAGTCGAGCATACCTGGCTGTTCTCCCTGAAGAACGGAGTTTAGAGATTGGAAAACAGAATTTTTTGTTGGTTCACGGCAGCCCAGCGTCGAACGAAGATCTACTGGGTCAAGATACACCCATTGCGCGTTTACTCGAATTGAAGCAGATAGCTGAGAATAAATATGAAGCTGAATTCGCGGCGATAATCTGCGGGCATTCTCACCAGGCATTCACCCGACGAGCAGGCAGCACGCTTTTTGTTAATACTGGCAGTGTCGGCAGACCGGGGGATGGGAATCCAAGAGCAGCTTATGCCATCCTGCAGGTCAGCCAAGCGAAGCTGCGGGTCAGCCACTACCGGTTAAATTATGATATTGGGAAAGCTGTGTCTGCCAACCGGAAGAAAGGTTTGCCAGAGGCTTTTACCAAGATGATCGTTGAAGGGCGGGATTTGGAATGGATCCTGGAAAACTGATCCAGGTACCTTTACAACACAGAAACAGCAGAGGCAATATTTGACCTCATCTCTGGTTGGTCGAATCCCTGCCAAACGTCCTGGAAGGTGGTGGTCAAAAAGTAGCGTTCAGCGTGTTTGTTGGCCAAGTATGCTACGACAGGTTCGGGATTCTCTCTCTCGCTGATCGGCAGATGAACCTGCCGCGATTCCCACTCATCTAGAAACTGCCTCAGAATTGAACAGGCCACATCCGCATCGTTGAGGTCCCCGAGATGATCCTGGAGATTTTTGATATCGGCGATCAAACCTTTGGTCTCATTGCCCAGCACCTCGCTGAAGTATTCGAGTGTATAACGTAATTTTTTGAATTCGATCCGCAGAGCATGCAACTGTTCGATGGAGGCTGATTCAAGGATGGCGCCATATGCACGGACAGCACCGAGACGAGAATATATCAAGACCGGAGCGATATGCTGCACCTGGTGGGCATCTTTCTCAGAGGTCGGCTTAGCACCTGCGCCGGGGGTGGTTACTAAATCGAGGAATTTTCTTTTGAAATTGGCATAATCCTCGCTGTTGAGATATTGGAGCATCTGGGTACGGTCTGCCAGGCGTTCAGCCTCCCAAAGCGTAAGCAGCGGCTCCAAGCCGCGGCGCTGTTCCTGGGGAAGAGTTTCCAGGTACTGCCGGGCTTTTTCCATGAACACATCCAGGTCGCGCACACGACCCAATGCACGACCTGTGGCGCGCAGACCTTTGAGATGTACTTTGACAGCCTTACGATCAAATGCATCACCGAACACCTCGAATGCGGCGCGCATGCGCCGAGTGGCAACGCGCATATCGTGCAGTTCTTCAATATCGCTTCCCAAACGGGTGCCTGCCTCATGGAGAATCATCTGGGCGAAGTGGTAACCCATTACTTTCCGCCCTGCTTCAGATAAATCGTCTTCCGGCTCGATACCCGGTTTTTTCTTATTAATCAGCACTTCCATGCGTTCATCTTGATCCTGATCCAGCAGGTAAATGGCCTGAACGTGAATTTGTTGACCATATAAGCGGGTCCATAATTTACCTGATTTTCTTGCTCTACGGGCATCTATCTTCGCC
This sequence comes from Anaerolineales bacterium, assembly GCA_022865865.1. The sequence continues at coordinate 9,486 of JALHTN010000058.1, read as the reverse complement.
TGGGGACCGCTGACCAGGATTATTAATTTCTTGGGTTGGATTTCGATCGAGTTGATCAAAGTTGCCTGGGTCTGGGAGGCGTCGAGACCGTCAGCAATGCGGAGCATTGCAGCCAGAGTGAGAGCTTCATGTTCTGAAGGGGATAAAATCTGGTCGCGATCGGTGGGTGATGGAGGGAAAGCTGCTGTGCCATGCAGAGCGGCCAGGATGGTTTCGACGAGCTTGTTTTCAGCGTCATTCAAATCGGTCAGGGGATGGGATAAGATAAAGAGATAACCGGATTTATTTGAATTCTCTCCCTCCTGGTTCTCGGTCAGATACTGGAGCAGTGCAGCGACTTCCAGCAAGCGGCGCATTTCACCTGGCATGTGGTGGATGGATTGGCTGGTATCGAAAAGCTCCAAAGCCAAATCTCGCCTGTGTTCAGCCTGTCGTAAATTGGCAGGATAACGTTGACGCAGCTCCGCGATCGAGACGGGCGTGGGGTCAGGCTCAAGTTCTGCCTCCGAAAACTGGATGGGTTCTGAACCCTGGTCCACCTGGACCGTCTCGGGCAAAAGCTGCACGGCAGGACTGCCTTCGTTCGATGTCTCAGGGATAGATTGTCCTGTTTCCAGGATGCTTCCAGTGAAGATGTGCAACCCCTCGAAGAGGTAGCGCCGCCGCCAGTAGCGAGTACGGCTGGCAGATAAATCAACCTGTTCAGCGACTTTGTGGGTAGGTAAGCCCTGGTCGTAGAGCAGCAGCAATTTAGCACGCCGGCGCATGGCGGCTGTGGATGCTTGTTCTGCCAGTGCTTCGATACGGGTTTTGTCTGCCGCGGCGATTAATGTGCCCATGATTTATTTCCCTTGCTCGTTTGTCTTCCGTATATCGAATAATTTAACCTGGATATTGAGGGGTGTATCGCCATCATGGCTGGCAATTTTCTCATAAGTGCCATCCGATTTCATCAATCTGGCCTTGACATTATCATTCTGATATTCAGCCAAAACGTCATCTTTCAAGTAGCGAATGATATTTTCGTCTTCCACTGGGAAGAGGACTTCTACCCGGTTGTTGATATTGCGAGGCATTAAGTCTGCGCTGCCGAGCAATATTTCTTCCTTGCCCCCATTGCGGAAATAATATATGCGGCTGTGTTCTAGAAAACGCCCCACCACACTGAGCACGCGGATGTTTTCACTGATGCCTTCAATTCCGGGGCGTAAACTACACATACCACGCACGATCAAATCAATCTTGACCCCAGCCATCGAGGCTTCATAGAGCTTCTTGATCATCTTTTTATCGACCAGAGAATTCATCTTAAAGATCAGGTGTCCGGGTTCCCCGTTCTGCTGGTGCTCGATTTCGCGGTCGATCAAGGCTGTCATCCGTTCGCGCAGGTTCACCGGTGCCACCAACAATTTGCGGTAGTCCTGCTTGGTTGAATAGCCGGTCAAATAGTTGAATAAATCTGTCGCATCCGCACCGATCTCTTGATCGCAAGTGAACATGCCGATATCTTCGTATGATTGGGCCGTAACCGCATTGTAATTTCCGGTTGCCAGATGAACATAGCGCCGGATGTTTTCACCTTCTTTGCGCACCACGAGGGCGATCTTTGAGTGGGTTTTTAATCCAAGCAATCCGTAAATCACATGGACACCCTGGCGCTCCATGGTGCGCGCCCAGCCGATATTGCTTTCTTCATCGAAGCGGGCTTTAAGCTCCACCAGGACGGTTACCTGCTTGCCGGCCTCCCGGGCATCAAGCAATGCTTTAATCACAGGGGAGTCGCGACCCGTGCGGTACAAGGTTTGTTTTATAGCATATACATTGGGATCCTTCGCTGCTGATCGGAGGAAATCAACAACAGGGATGAAGGAGTCATACGGATGGTGCACCAAGATATCTTTCTGGCGGATGGCAGCAAATATATTTCCATCATAGGTTTCACCACGCAGGGGGGCAGGGATCGAGGGAACAAAAGAATGATCCTTGAGATCAAATCGCTCCACCTGGTAGAGATTCATCAAAGTGCTCATGCCCAAGGGTCCCTCCAGAGTGTACATATCATTGGAATCCATCTGCAGGTTCTCGATCAAGATATCGCGGATATGAGCAGGCATGGCCTTATTAATTGTGACCCGCACCACGGAGCCAAAGCGACGCTGGCGGACTCCCTGTTCAATGCTCTGCAGCAAATCCGAAGCTTCCAATTCCTGGATCAAAATATCGGCGTCGCGTGTAACCCGGAAGGAGTGCGCTTCGATCACTTCCATCCCCGGGAAAAGAGAGTGCAAATTGGCAGCGATCAACTGCTCCAGCCAGACAAAATAATGATGGTGGGGTACGGTTCCATCCCGGCGCACGCTGCCTGAGGAGCGTTTGATAGGCACTAAACGGGGCAAGGTACCAGGGACCTTGATCCTGGCAAAGTGATCGCGAGAATCGCGTATCATTACTGCTAAATTCAAACTCAGGTTTGAAATATGTGGAAAAGGGTGCCCGGGATCAAAAGCCATGGGGGTTAGCACAGGGAAAATAACCTCGGAAAAATAGCTGTCCGCGGTTTCCTTTTGTTTTTGGGTTAGATCTTCATAATTATGAATGTGAATGCCGCTTTTATCAAGTAAGGGTACTAAATCATTTTGAAAACTCAGCTGGGCTTCGGTCATGATGCGTAGAGTGATCTTGCGGATTGCAGCCAGCTGTTCGGCAGGTGTCATACCATCGGGAGGTACATCGACAACCCCGGCTGCGATCTGCTTCTTAATCCCTGCAACGCGGACCATGAAAAATTCATCCAGATTGTTGCCAACAAAAGCCAGGAATTTTACACGCTCAAGAGGCGGGTTGTTTTCGTCGAGGCCTTCTTCCAAAACCCGCCTTTGGAAATCCAGCATACTTAATTCACGATTGAGAAACAATTCTGGATCATTGAGGTCAATCTTTTTTTCTTCAACTTCTTCTTCTTCAACGACTTCTTTTTCTTCTTTTACTGCTGCTTTTTTGGATGGCATATTCGCCTCCATTCCTAATATTATTTCTTGTGGTGTTTCTGCTTGTTTTTTAATTTTTCAGAGGCTTGGAAGGTGCCTTTTGAAAACGGATCGTAATCCAATTCTGTGCTTAATTTGTCCACCAAGGTTTGAAGGACTTTTACGCGGGCATAATACTTGTCATCCCCTTCAACGATCGTCCAGGGCGCAGTCACGGTGCTGGTCTTCAACAACATCTCATCGACTGCCTGCTTGTAGACCTCCCATTTCTCCCGGTTGCGCCAATCCTCGTCAGTCAGTTTCCATCTACGGAGCGGATCGTTGGCCCGCGATTCGAAGCGCGCCAGCTGCTCGTTCTTGCTGATGTGAACCCAAAACTTGAAGAGAATTGTGCCGAAATCCACCAGCTGGCGCTCGAATTGATTGATCTCCCGGAAGGCTCGTTTCCATTCGGACTCAGCGCAGAACCCTTCAATGCGCTCCACCATGACCCGACCGTACCAGCTGCGGTCGAAAATAGCAATTTGACCGCTTTCGGGAAGCCTGCGCCAGAAACGGTGCAGATAGTGACGTACGGCATCCTCACCCTGCGGTGCAGCAATAGAGTAGACGACATATCCACGTGGATCTAATTTTTCAGTAACCCGTTTGATGGCACCGCCTTTGCCTCCTGCATCCCAGCCTTCAAATACCATCACAACCGGTCGTTCCTGGACATAAACCTGGTATCCAAGATCGTGCAAGGCGACCTGGTATTTGATCAGCAATTCATGGTAGGTGTTATTATCGAGAGATAATGAGAGGTCAATTGTGTCTAGCATTTATCTGTCTTTCAGCGGGTCCATGGGTGGAAAGGGTAATCCTAGCCTTCGCTCGCTGGTGTTAGGTAATCAGGGATATTTAACTCGGAGTCAGAATCTCCATTCTCAAAATCGTCTTCCTGCTCGTCTTTCCCTTCTGCCTGCATATTTTCCGAGAATTCATCGATGGTGCCTTCCCAGTGAGCAGGATCAGGTAATGCATCCATGGCGGCTAATTGTCTTGATAATGATTCAACGAGGGTTTCAAAAATCTTCACCGTGGTATAACGGCGGTTCGTGGCTTCAACGATCGTCCAGGGTCCCGACTCCGTTTCTGTACGTTCAAATGTCTCTTCGTAAGCGAGCCGCCAATCATCGTATTGCTTGTGGTGTTCCCAATCCTCAGAAAGCACCTGCCAGGCGGTCAACGGATCGGCGATCAATTTGTCGAAACGGCGTTTCTGTTCTTCCCTACTGATGTGCAGGAAGAATTTGATGATCAAGTAGCCTTCGTCAGCCAGGGTGCGTTCGAAGTTAACAATATCCCGGTATGCCCGGCGCCAGCTGCTCTCAGAAATCAAACCTTCTACTCGTTCAACGAGCGTTCGCCCGTACCAGGAGCGGTCAAAAATCGCCCACTCTCCCTTACCCGGTATTTTGACCCAGAATCGCCACAGCCAGGGACGCTTGCTTTCATATGTTCGCGCCGCCCGGATGGGATACAGCTTGAAACCGCGCGGGTCTAATTTTGAGGTTAGATTCTGAATCGAGGTTCCTTTGCCGGCTGCATCCCAGCCTTCGAACAGGATGATGACTGGAATTTCAGCATCCCAGGAGGCCTTCTGCAGGGCATACAATTTCATCCGTAAACGTGGAAAGACCTGCTTATACTCTTTTTTTGATATTTTCTTGTTGAGATCGATTTTTTCCAGCATCTATGGAGAACCCGCAATTCAGATGGTTAGAGATTTTTGCCTGGAGCCAGATGGCAGCAGCCCACAAAAGGGCTGGTTGGATAATACGTTCCTATTTTAAGCTATAAACGTGATTTCCCCAAGTTTATCGACCCTACAAAAGCAGTGATCCATAACCTCAGTGCGAATCTGCGCATGCTGCTGGGGATTGTGGGAGAATTGTCTTTTTACCAGGTCACCAACAGGCTGGCACGATTGATCAAGAAATTGCCAGCTGAACAACTTGAAGAATCTAAAGAAGCGTGGCTGACTCAGGATGACATTTCTATGGTTTTGAGACGACCCCGTTTTTCAAGTCTTGATCAGCGACTCAATTGGTTTCACTCTGAATGATATCCGGAGTTCCAGCTGCCTGGACAGCCCTTAATTCTGCCTGGCGAGCTAGGTTGGTAGCAGCAGCAAGGATGCGCAGTGCTTCCTCTGGATTATGGAAGCCCATACTGTTTTCAGCAGCGATAAAATCCCAGCGCAATTGAGATTCCCGGTGCAGCTGGCGTGCCTCTTCTAGCTGCAGGCTGTCCACACCGGATTCTGCTGCGGCAGCCTCGATGGCGCTGATCGCGGCCAGGATGGCATCCTCGGTTGCGATCATGGTTTCATTGACCTGGTTTTGGATTGTGGAGACCCGGTTGGTGACATAGGTCACATCAGTGTGGCATTGACCACAGGCGGTTTCGGCATTGAGTAAGGGACTCTTGACGTCATGGGTGGAGAATTTAGCTGCGCCATCGCGTGTATATGGCATATGGCAGTCCGCGCAGGCCACCCCGGCGTTATAGTGGGTAGAGTTCTGAGTGAAGAGCTCGTATTCCGGGTGCTGCATCTTGATCATCGGGGCGCCGGATTGTGGGTGCTCCCAATCTTTGAACTGCAGTTCTGCGTAGTAGTTAGCGATATCTTCGATCTTGGTGCCATCTTCCCAGGGGAAAGTGAGGTAATTACCATCCCCTTTAAAGTAATATTCGACATGACAGTTGGCACAAACGACGGTGCGCATTTCCTGGCGGGTGAATGCACGCCAATCCTGACCCTGAGCTTGCAGGGCTTCATCCAGAGCGGGGTTGGTCACGATCAACTGCATGGTTTCGGCATCATGGCAATTTGCACAGCCGATGGCATGATCGATTTCCTCGCCTAATTCCATAAAGGGAGTCATGTCGTATTCAGCCATTCCCATCTGGTCCCAAAGGCGTGGATTATCCGATGATTTGCAGGAATAACAGGTTCCAGGGGTTTTCTCGCTGACCCGCGCGGTACCCTCAACATCGTTCAAGCTGTTCAAATGGCCGCGATCTTCGTTGTATTCCTTGCTAAAACCATAACCAGCAAACAAAGTGGGCAAGCGCGGATCGGTCTCCAATTTCGAGTAGGGGTTTGAGCCACCATAGGCTGTGCGCTCGTCGTTGGTCTCTGTTTTCAGCAGGGTTGAATACTGGTTTGGGAAATTAACGCCCCATTTCTCCGAATCTGGTTCCATCGGATCGATCTCAACCAGGGGCAAGATACCACGAGTTGGATCGGGTTGGTTGTTGATATACAGCAGTATGGCGACAATGCCAATTGTCAGAATGACAATAATTCCTATGAGGATATAGATCGTAGTTGATGATTTCATCTGCCTTGCTCCTTACTGATCTTGATATGGCAGGAGAGAGACTCCCCGTTCACCATGCGATACATGCCGGTGGCACTCAAAACAATAGCGGTCTGAATGAAGATCGACTTCAAAAGTGGAGTCAACTGTGTCGGTGTGGCAGCGGACACAATTTTCCTGGACGACTTCCAGTGAATTATGTTTAGCGCGGATTGCGTCAGGGATATTTCCAAATGCAAAGGCAGTTACATGATGGTAACCGGATATGCCTTTGGTGATGTATTTGGGGATCAGCGCGTGGGGGGTATGGCAATCGCTGCAATTTGCCCATGACTGGTGAGCACCGTGAAACCAGCTTTCATAAACAGCGTCCATGACATGGCAATTATTGCAGGTCGCGGGGTTGCTGCCCAGGTAGGCAGTGAAATCCGTGACATACATCCCAACACCAGCCACGATGATCAATGCAGAAATTCCAATGATGAGTGCAAATTTCATCTGCTTCACCTTTTGCAGAATTAATCTTGTACTAATGTTACCAAATATCTTCTCAATCGTAAGTGATAGAAGTCACATATGAATACCAAAATTTTCCCGTGCTCACCAGCGATAATTATGAATAGGAGCGACCTCGCCAGGTGACCCCTTTCCCGGAGAGCACCCTGTAAGCTGAAGTGAGCATCATCAGGGTAAAGATCAAGGCGCCGAGGGGCAAGGATAGGGCATACCAGGGGTTGATCTGCATGGCTCGGCAGGCACTGACCCGCTGATAAAGCAGGTAACCCCAGACACACACGGATTCGGCAGCAGCCAGGTAAGCCATCCAGCCACCACCAGAGGCAGCCCAGATCAAGCTGAGCACAGTCCAGAGGGGAAGTGCAAGTGCACCAACCAGTCCCGCCAATGCGCCTGCTGCCAGCAGCCAGAGGCGATCCTGCAGTCCCAGGTAGATATTTTTGGTCCAACCTTCCCAGATCTCTGAGAGTGAGGTGTACATGCGGGTTTGAGCCAGTGCTCGGCCATCGCCGAGCACCAGATGAAAACCTTTTCCTTTGACCAGGGCTGCCAGGGCTTTGTCTTCCGCGATCTCAGCACGCACAGCCTGGTGACCACCCACAATTTCGTAGACTGATTTTCGGATGAGGATGAACTGCCCATTAGCAATCGCATCTGGTTTACCGGGATCGTTTACCCGGTCAGCAGGAAAGCCAACTGATAAGGCGGTGAACACCAGGGGCATGATCACCTTTTCCCAAAAGCTGCCCAACTGCTGGTCAGTTAAGATCGTCAGCAGGTCCGCGGAGAGGGATTGCGCGGCCTGGAAAGTGGAAGATACCAAAGAAGGGTGGGCGAATGTATCGGCATCGATAAAACACAGCCATTCCCCCTGTGCGGCCGAAACTCCCTGGAAGAGCGCATGGGGTTTGCCGGTCCAACCGGGTGGGAGAACTGCCCCCGGGATGATTTTGACAGCAGGATAAGCTTGGTCTTTATGATGTGCTGCAGTCGCTTCAATAATTTCCAATGTGTTATCGGTTGAGCGATCGTCCACCACGATCAGTTCCAGATTTGGATATGTTTGAATAGCCAGGGCCTCGAGGCAGCGCCGGATATTGCGGGCTTCATTGCGGGCTGGGACGATGATGGATATCAAAGGTGCCGCGGAGCTGGTGGGTGGGGTAGCTTGCGAGATCAGGATCTGGATAAACTGCTGGTTGTGAATCCAATAGGTGAGGACTATCCCAAAAAACAGGAAGATTGTGGATAGGATCAGCCAAGACAAATCTGAATTCACCGTTCAGGTACTCAATACCAGATATCAGGGAAAGGTTCTAACGGAAAGATGAAGTCACAGCACGCGGATGTTCGAACCGCGGTTGGTCTTCTCGACTTCAATGCGATTGGGAAATTGTTCTTTTAGCTCATCGATATGGGTGATGACCAAAATCTTGGCAAAATCCTGCCGCACCAGGTTGATCGCTTCGATCAAGCGCTGGCGTCCCTGGGTATCCTGGCTGCCGAAGCCCTCATCGATGACCAGGGTCTGCAGACGGGCACCAGCACGCTGGGATAACACCTCGGAGAGCGCCAGGCGGATGGCGAAATCAATGCGGAAGGCCTCGCCGCCACTGAACATCTCATAGTCACGCACGCCTGCGCTGTCGCTGATCTGGATCTCCAGCGTCTCTCTTAAGTCTTCCCTCTTTTTATCTTTATAGGCTGCCTGGGTAACAAAGCGAATGGACATGTCCCCCATGGTCAGCCGGTCCAGGATCTCATTAGCCTTGGATTCGATCTGGGGGAGAGCCTGTTCGATCAGCAAAGCGGGGACACCATCTTTGCTGAAGGCGCGTTCCAGCTGTTTGAAGTTAGCCACCTGGCTGGCCTGCTCATTTCTTTCCACCTCTAAAGCAGCATAACGGGTTTTCAGATCTTGGAGCACGAGCACTTTTTGATTGGCCGCCCCGACCTCTAGGCGCAATTGGTTTTCACGCTCTTGCAGGTTGAGCAGCACATTTTCTGCTGCCTCCTGGTCTGGCGCTTGCTGACGTGAGGTCTGCAGCGCTTCAGCAGCTGTATTGTATTCTTCCTGTTTGCGGCCTAATTGTGCTGCTAAATTGGTGATTTGGGTACCTAATTCTTTGGTCTCACGCTCCAGGGGCTTGATGGCCGATCTGGCTTTTTCAAGGGCGCGCATCTCTTCATCGCTAACCCGCCCTTCAGTTTCTGCCTTGCGAATGGTGTCGTGTGCCGCAGCATCATAACCGATAGTTTTGAGCTGCTCATCGATCTCGGAAAGGTGATTACGCGCCTGCGGGGCAAAATCTTCTGCCTCAAGTTTCGCCTTGAGGGCGGCTAGATGGGGTGCGAAATCGGTCTCCCAGCGGCTTATTTGCGAGTTTAACTGCTCTAGCTGGCTGGAGAGCTTGGTGCGAGCTACTTCTGCCTGCCGCAGTTCGTTATCGGCAGTGGAGAGGGATTTGATCTGGTCTTCAAGAATGCTTACTCGCTGGTCGTTCTGCTGGAGCAGTTCCTGATTGGCGCGGAATTTATCGCCCATCTCCCGTCCCTCGGAATTTAATCTATCAATCAAAGCCTGGCGGTCAGCCTGGTTCAGGGGCTGCCCACAG
>JALHTN010000472.1 GCA_022865865.1 Anaerolineales bacterium | reverse complement strand
CGTCACCTCCGCCAGAGTTTCTACCAGGCGATCGATATCTGCCTGGCAGTGAACTTCCGTCACACAATACAATGCACTTTGCCCTAAATCCGGAAATTCCTTGCTGAGGTCTTTGCCACCAAATATGCCATGTTCCAATAAACCCTGGTTGACCTGAGCTACGCTCTTGCCTGTACCATCAAAATTCACGATGAACTCTTTGAAATTGGGAGAATCTGAAAACCATACATTTAACCCGTCAACCTCTGCGACCTTGTTCTTCGCATATCGTGAATGCTGCATGATCGCTTCCCCCACATCTAACATCCCTTGAGGTCCCATCAGTGCCAGATAAACTCCGGCTGTGATGCCCCATAAGGCAGATGCTGTGCCGACCCATTCTTTTCCCCCTTCCCGTTTCGCAAATGAAGTCCGCTCATAAGCGACATCCCCAAATCCATATTCACCCTCAACGATGGTCGGTGCGATACCAAACAGGCGTGAAGGATACTCCATCACATAATCCTCCTCGTCTCTGGTAGCGATGAACCCGGCATGACCTCCCCCAAATAACATGTGCATTCCCAGAGGTTGAATGTCCCCACACACAATGTCAGCACCATATTCCACCGGGGGATTGAGTAAACCCAACGAGATAGGGTCGACGCTGACCACGCATATTGTTCCAAATTGATGGGCCAGATCAGCGATTTGATCGGCATTCGTTTCAATACCACCAAAGTAGGTGGGATTTTCGAAGTAAATCGCTGCCAGGTTTTCAGAAAGCATTTTCCTCAAAGTACCCAGGTCGACCAAACCCGAATCCTGATCGTAATCGACCAATTCGATCTCAATTTCCGGTTTGAGGTAATTCTTGATCATTGAAAGTTTATCCGGATTGATTGCTCTTGTTAGCAAGACCCGTTTGCGTCCTGTGATGCGCGCAGCCATGCGCAACGCAGTGGCCGAAGCCTGGAAACCATCATAGGTTGGCACATTAACGACATCCATGTTGAGCAGTTCCCCCATCATGCTCTGGTACTCAAACAAAGCTTGAAAGCGACCATGATCATCATAGGGTTCGCCCGCATAAGCGGTCAAGAATTCACCCCGGGAGTTGACCTCATCACAAACCGCAGGTACATGGTGCTGATAGCAGCCCGCACCCAGAAAATTGAGGTTTTCGCGCGAGGTTTGGTTATTAACCAGCAGGTTCTCGACATGCCGCACTAATTCATACTCTGAGAGCAAAGGAGTGGGTAATTTTAAATTATCTCGGTATCTCAGCTTTTCTGGAATATCTGCATAAAACTCTTCGGTATTGTTTGCACCCACAGATTCCAGCATCTCTTTCTTTACAGCCGGTTCTGAGTTTGGGATGTAAGGATAGCTAGTTGGTTTCTTTTTCGTCATTCAGTCCACCTCCATTATTTGAAATTACCTCAGTCAAAAGGGTTGCGTGGTTAGATCAATTAATCTACCTGGATGGTTATGAAGGATAGGATTAATGATCACCAGGTTGAGCTGCGAACACTTGATTTCTATTTTACATGCAAATGGTTAATATGAATAAACTTCTATGGAATATTTCCCCCAATCTTCGTTATCTGTTCTTTACTGTCATGATGCCGCTAAGTGATCATTGATCTCAAGTTTAGATATGTTCCCCTTTTAATTTCTTCTCAAAGAATTCCGCGCTCAATACTGCCGAGGTTGCATCTAACTTCAGGCACTCCCTGAAATAATTCTCAGCCTGTTCATAATTTCCTTCTTGGAGCGCCCTTTGTCCCGCCTTCTCCAGGTAATCGATGGCTCTGGTTGTATCATCTGCCTTCCGCCAATGATCTGCCAATATGGCGTAATTCGAGGGGAGATCATCCGAATTATTTTCCTCAATCCACTCTGCTAATTGACGGTGCAGCTGGCGTCTTTGAGAAAATAACATCGAGCTGTACACAGCATGATAAGTGATCTCATCTCTGAAGGTGTATGTGTGATTGTTTGCAGCAGGTGAAATCAAATCCAGACTGGTGAATGTTTCCATGTGTTTAATCATAATAGGCCTATTTGATTCCAGAGGGTAAAGATCCGCCAATGGTTCTATTGAGAATGTATCACCCATAACACTCGCAATTTTCAGGGTCAGCTGTTCGGATGGAGACAAACGATCCAAGCGGCTTTTGATCAGCCCATCGGCGGTCGTCGGGAACACGATTGAGTCCAGGTCTATATGGGGCAGAACCTGACACTCTCCTGCCTCGACCTTTATATAGCCATCATCCCTGAGGATATAAACCATTTCCTCAATAAATTGGGGATTACCAGCTGCCTGGTCAAGAATTTTGACCAATTCTGGCGGTAAGCTGACTACTTCCAAGTGATCACAAGCCAACAAGTAAGCCTCATCAGCAGACAAACCCTTCAAGTTTAACGTGATTAAATTCGGTGCCCTGACAAGTTGGATGTAACCAGACGGTAGGGGTTTCGATAATGGGCGTGCAGCAATCACAATTAATAAATTGCTGACTTGCTTGCTGGCAGCTTGGATTAAATCCCATGATTCATGATCAAGTCCCTGGGAGTTTTCGAAGATGACCACAGCTGGAGAATCCTGCAGTCCAATCTTTAACAGTTTTGATAGGATGTAGGGGGTCTGCTCAGAATCATCATTCCCTTTTTGAGAACTCCCAATGCCATTATCTGCTGCCAGAGTTGGAAGGATGGCTTCAATTACCGAATTTGGTAGCGAAACATCAAAAGAACCATCCAACGCCCCTACCAACTTATCCAGCCTTTCCTGGTCGCTGTTCAGCGAATCCAGGTTGAAGATCCTCCAAAAGGTTTCTCGCCATGGTAGATATGCATGACTGCTCTTCCCTGTTTCGGAAACTGCTCGATAATGAACAATTCCTAAATCTTCAGCATATTGCTCAATTATTTCGACAAGCCGCGTTTTACCAACACCAGCCTCACCTCCAATGATGAGCACCTTGCCAAGACCATGCTTGATATCTTGTAGACTCTGCCCAATAGCAATTCGTTCAGTTGATCGGCCGATCAATTGAATCCGTTTCCGTGACAGGCGAATCTTTTCACCTGTAGGACGGTACATTTCCACAGGTTCTTGCAAACCTTTGACTGGAATGGGTGCCAGTGATTCGAAAACCAGGCGTGCCTGGGTAGCTTGGTAGACGGATCGGTCGCAAATAATTCCTTGTTCAGCCGCTTGCATCAAGCGAGCTGCCAGGTTCACTTTATGCCCCTGGGCACCATAGGTACGTCTCGATGAACTGCCATAAGAACCCGTTCGCATCTGACCTTGGGTCACACCAATCTTAATTCCTGTGATCCATCCAAATTCAGGTGGGATCTCTTGCAGTGCCAAGGCGGCATAAACTGCCCGTATCGCATCATCGTTATGAGCAATAGGCGCACCGAATGCGGCATAAAGATAGGAGCCTTTATCTCCCATGGTGAGCTGCAGCAAGGAACCATCATATTGGGCAATTACAGACTGCACCCAGCGAGTAAAACTATCCAACTTGTGTGCAGCTTGCTCGTCATGATCATATTCAATGCCAGTGAAGCTGAGAAATAAGGCTGCTGCCTGCCGGAATTCCGAAAGGTAACCCTTCGCACCACTCCTGGCCTGTTCGTATACAGCAGGAAGCAGCCAGGGTTGACATTGTTCCTCCGTGAGTACATCTTTGCGCAGCTCTATCCAGGGTTGGGATACCACCGGTGTGGATAAACCGCGAACAATAAAAAATGATTCCGCGCTCTCCTGATCCAGTCGCTCTTCGCCAACATCCAAGGATTGATCAAATCGTTTGACAATATCTTTATGAACAACCACCTCATCCCGTTCGGCGAGGTGTTCTCCAACAGCCAGCACATCCAGCGTCCTGCCAGCAAGTACCTCGATATTCTGAACCAGCGGGTCACCAACCAGAAACCGATTTACAGGACCTGCAACAACGGCGATTTTTACGCCCAATGAGAATGGGTTTCCAGTTGGAGTGGTAATAGCTGAAAATTGAGCCATTGTTTTCTGCATCGCCAATCCACAGGCGACTGCATTTAAACCCATATCCCCATCCAAATAACAGGTGATCGCATCACCGCTGAAACCAACTACGGCTCCATGGAAACGGTGCACTTCTTCGATTAAAGCACCATACACCTGGTTCAGGTTCCGGGTGAGCTCCTCCGCACCACGCTTGCGTCCCAATTCAATTTCTAGGGTCTCACTGAAAGGAGTAAATCCCGAAATATCCACAAATATAGCAGCTCCCTCAGCGGATTCTGGCAATGTTATGCCGTGAACCAAGGCATGTCTGCGATCCATGGGTATATACACACTCAACGGTTCAGACATGGTTTTCTTCATATCTTCAACGTCTATACGCAGCTGCTCCAGCTGTTGTTTCAGTCGCTGTTCACGCAAGTGAATTTCATCAGCCATGCTTTGAAATACACGTGCCAGCTTGCCGAGGGCATCTTCTCGGGTTGCAACCACTTTAAGGCTGTCCGAATTGTATGTCGAGGCTTCAACGGATTCTGCAGCTTCAACCACATGCCCCACCTGTTCCAGATATTCCAATTCCAGATCTCGTAATCGCTTCTCTGCCAAAGAAGAATTAATCCTGGCCTCCAATAGCGCGGGATTGTAAGGTTTATGCAGGTAATCCGTGGCACCCATCTCAATACAGCGGATTACACTATCCATTTCATCCAAAGCGGAAATCATGATCACCGGGATATGGCGCAGTTCTTCCTTCGCCTTGATCTTCTCAAGCACCTGGTAGCCATCTAAATCCGGCATCAGAATATCCAGCAGCACAACGTCGATCGTCTCTGCAGCCGGAGAATTCAGGATCTCCAGCGCCTGTCCTCCATCCATGGCAGTGGTCACCTGATAACCTTGCAAGCTTAAGGCGCGCGTTAACATCATCAAATTGATCTTGTTATCGTCCGCAACCAGGATGTGACCGCCTGAACGTATTTCTTTAACCATCCTTCTGAATCATCTCCAAAGCAGATTTTACTTTTGTGTATTCAGCTTCAGCGTCTTTCAAGGGTGCTTCAGCCTGTTCCAAATCTCCGGTTTTCCCCATAGCCTCCAAATTCTTAGCCTTCTCAGAAAGGTCCACTGCACCAAAATTAGCGCTGTTAGATTTCAAACTATGGGCAGCCCGGCGAAATTCTTCAGAATTTCCATCCAATAATGCGCTATGCATTGTTGCAAATTGCTGCGGCGTGTCAGCGAAAAAAGTATCTAATAATTCAGCTAAGAACTCACCATCCCCACCAACAGCCTCGAGTAAATTATCCAGTACTTCCCTGTCGATCACATCCTGAGATCCCATCAGTGATAGCTCCTTAATTTAGGTTTTGTACCCGATTGAGGGCATTGATTAACTCACCAACCCGCACCGGTTTGCTGACATAATCATCCATCCCGGCTTCCAAACATCGCTCTCGGTCGCCTTGCATGGCATTGGCAGTCATCGCCACAATGTGCGGGCGTACTCCCCGTGACCAACGTGCGCAGATCTGGCGGGAGGCTTCTAAACCGTCCATCTCGGGCATTTGAACATCCATAAGCACTACGTCATATTTTTGTCGTTCTATCGCTTCAATCGCCTCAAGCCCGTTGCCGGCCACATCTGCCCGATAACCCATCTGAGACAACAGCTTTAGGGCCAGCTTTTGATTAACCGCGTTGTCTTCTGCCAGCAGGATACGCAGAGGGTGATGTTCTGCCATCTTTGGATCCAGGGTTGGTTTACCCGGCTTTTCCCTGGGTTCAACCATCCCCTGACCAGCAAATATCACCATCAAAATATCGAACAATGCAGAAGGTTTGAGCGGTTTCTGAAGCTGAGCCACGAATTTCACGCCCCCTGTCTCCACTTCACGACTACCAAGGGATGAAAACAGCACTAAAGGCAGGCTGTTTTCATCTCTAACTTCTCTTATAGCGGCTGCCAGTTCAACCCCATCCATTTCCGGCATATTCATATCCAAGATGGCCAGATCAAACGGATCATCTTTATTAATCCATTTCAGCGCTTCATTAGGACTCTCAGTGGCTCTTATATGCATCCCCCAGTTCTTACCCTGCAGGGTTAAAATGCGGCGGTTGGTTTCATTATCGTCAACCACGAGCACACGTTTTCCGCTCAATTCAGCCTGTTCTCCTTTTAAGTGAGGCCGTTTTTTGAGTTCGCGTGCCTGGTCAGTTTGGATAGTGAAGAAGAAAGTCGTACCCTCTCCAACTTTACTCTCAACCCACATTTCTCCACCCATCAACTCAACCAGGCGTTTGCTGATCGCTAACCCTAATCCTGTACCCCCATACTTGCGAGTTGTTGAAGCATCCACCTGGCTGAAGGCTTGGAAAAGGCGGTCCATCCGCTCTTGGGGAATGCCGATCCCGGTATCACATACTGAAAACTTCAGTTCATGCTGATTCGGATTATTGCTGTGTTTACTTTCCCTGATCTCACTGACAGATAACACCACTTCACCCTGTTCGGTAAATTTAAGCGCGTTATTGATCAGGTTGATCATTATCTGTCGTAAGCGAGTCACATCACCGATGATTGCTCCAGGCACATCCTCATCGACCAGATATGCCAGCTCGATATCTTCCTCAGCTGCCTTGACCTTCATCAGGTCGAGTGCCGACTCAACACAATCCCGCAGATCAAAGGGTTGTTCTTCCAGCTCCATTTTTCCAGCTTCGATTTTCGAGAAATCAAGTATGTCGTTGATGATCGTCAGCAGTGCATCTCCGCTGTCGCGGATCGTTTCGGTGTAATCCATCTGCTCTGTATCCATCTTTGTATCCAGGAGCAAACCAGTCATACCGATAATGGCATTCATCGGAGTGCGAATCTCATGGCTCATGGTTGCCAGAAATGCGCTCTTGGCTTCATTAGCTGCATCTGCTGCCAGCTGGGCTTCCTGGGCTCGTTCAAATAGGCTGGCGTTTTCAATGGCGATCACAGCTTGACGGGCCAATCCTTCCAGGAAGCTCATATCATCCTGATCGAAATCCCTACCCCGCCCATTTCGCCAGACAGTCATTAATCCACGTAATTCTTTGTTAGCCAGCAGCGGCACCACAATCATGTGTTCATCTGGAGTTATTTCTGTTCCAGGAATCTGTTCTACACGGGGGTCATTGTTGGCATCATTGATCACCTCCCCTTCTTTGCGAACAGCAAGATCTCCCAAAATCCCGGCCCCAGGACTGAATTCCAAATCCCGAATTTCCTCTGCAAATTTTCCTTTCACCACGTAGGTTTTGTAATTCTCTCCATCTTCATCAGGCATAAAGATCGCACTGATGTCACCTTCCAGCAGCTCTTTTGCATTGCTGGCAATGCGCTCCATGACCGTTTGCAGATCCAGGGTAGAAGATATATCCTGACCTACTTCTGCTAAAGCGGTCATTTCGTTGGCTCGCTGTTCAGCTTCAGCAAACAGGCGTGCATTTTCGATGGCAATCGCGGCCTGCCCCGACAAACCAACTGCGAAATCTAAATCGGATTCTCCAAATGGACCAGCGACCGCGACATCCCGCCACAAACCCATCACACCAATAACTCTTTCCCGGACTTTCAATGGGGCAAAGATAATCGTGTCATCTTCGTCCTCATCGGTTCCAGCCACGTACGCGGCGCGCTGATCGGCCTGGGAATTCATGATCACTTCCGCAACGCCGGTCTCAGCTACATGCCCCGTTATCCCTTCACCCACCTTGAGTACACTTAATCGGAAATTCTCCGCGTTTTGACCCAAGGCAACTACAGTTGGTAAGGTTCCGTCAGGTTGGACCAGTCGCAGTACAACGTCCTTAGCTTTCAAAATCTCCTTGGCTCTCCGGGCGATCTGCTCAAGAACGGTATTCTGATCCAGTGTGGCTGATATTTCACGTCCGATCTCATTCAATGCTGCTGTCTCGTCTGCTCTGCGGTTGGTTTCCTGGAATAAGCGCGCATTCTCAAGCGCCACACCCATATTGGCAGCCAGCGTGGTCAGCAGGCGTACATTATCATCGTCAAAGGCGTTCTCCCGGTAGCTCTGCACATCCACCACCCCGATCACCTGCTCTCCAACGATGATCGGCACCCCCAGATAGGATTCAACTTGCTGTTCATCACCAGCTGCATTTTCAACAAAACGCGCCCCGGAATCAACCGCTTCTGCAATGTTTCCAATCACCAATGGTTTTCTAGAATTAATGACTACCGATGTTAATCCATGACCTAAGGGAAATTCACTCTCATCTTCTATATAGCCGCGATCATAGCTATAAACATCTTTAATCGAATCTGTCTTGGAGTTGAAGAGCCTGATATCAGTCACTTCAGCAGCGAAGATATCCCGCACCTTATCACCCACGATGCGAGAAATGGTCTCCACATCCAGCTGCTTGGCCATCGCCTCCCCAACGCTGTTGATGATCGCCAGCTCGGCTGCTCGCTGGTTGGTTTCGTCGAACAACCTGGCGTTCTCCAAGGCTACACTCATGCTGCTTGCCAGCGTAGTCAGCAGTCGTAAATCAGCGTCATCGAATACATATTCCTCTTCTAAGTTATATACATTAATTCTGCCTTTAACAGTTTCACCAACCAAGAGCGGTGCCCACATGCCTGACTTCTCATGCTTTGTGCCCTCAACTACTTGCGCACCAAAGATGTCATATTCCTCAACGGTATTGAACATAACTGGTTTGCGCTCTTGGATAAATTTCCTATTGTGATCATTAAATGGGAAAGCATTAATGGTTATTCGTTCACCCAATTCGTAAACATATGGGACAATCTGAACCTCTCGATCATGATCGTAGATGGAAATCCCCACTCCTTGAGCATCGAAGACCTCCCTGATTTTGTCACCTACCAGGTCATAGATCGCTTGTATGTCCAGCTCAGCAGCCAATCCCTCCTGCACACTGTTGATCACTGCCAGCTCCGCTGCTCGCTGGTTGGTCTCGGCAAACAACCTGGCGTTCTCCAAGGCTACACTCATGCTGTTAGCCAGCGTCGTCAACAATCGCAGATCGTTGTCTGAGAACGCGTTTTCTTCTTCATGGCTGAATACACTTAATTGACCTCTTACAACCTCCCCGGCCATCAATGGAACCCACATCCCTGATTTCTCAGCTATTGTGCCCTCAACAACTCTGGCGCCAATTTCGAAGTACTCCTCAGTTTTATTGAATTTCATCGGCTTGCGGTTATCGATGAAATACTGGGCAGCTTCACTCACCCTTTCAGATTCAGGGTAGAAGCGCTCATCCCGTTCGAATAAATACGGGATTATCTCTAAACCTTTTCCATGGTCAAATATTGATATCGCCACACCCCGATTAATGAAAACTTCCCGGAGGGTTTCTCCAACCAGGTCGTAAATAGCTTGCATATCCAGCTCAGCTGCCAATCCCTCTTGCACGCTGTTAATCACCGCCAGCTCCGCCGCCCGCTGGTTGGTCTCATCGAACAACCGTGCGTTCTCCAATGCCACGCTCATACTGTTAGCCAACGTAGTGAGCAGGTCAACATCGGATTGTTTGAATGCATACTCCCGGTCAATATTCTGAATCGAAATTGCACCTTTCACTTCTTCACTGACAACTAGAGGTACAAAAATTGCGGATCGGACCGATTCTGTTCCTTCTACAAGTTCTGCACCCAAAAGGTCAAAATCATGCGATGTTTCTACCAATAATGCATCCCGGGCTTCGATTAGCTTTTCCATCAAAGGGCTGATCGGACCTGGGTCTGGGAAAAAGCGTTCTCCCATTTCAGAGATATAATTCGCTTGGTACCGGTTCCCTACATGGTCAAATGTCCCAATCATTGTTACCTGTGCATCAAACAGATCCCGTATTTGATCGCCAACCAGGTCATATATGGCCTGCATTTCCAGTTCAGCGACCAGCCCTTCCTGCACGCTGTTGATCACTGCCAATTCCGCTGCCCTCTGATTGGTCTCCTCAAACAATCTTACATTGGATAAGGCGATCCCCAGGCTTGCGGCAAGCGATTCGAGCAGGCGCACACTGGCCTCATCGAATGCATTTTCTTTTTCCAGGTTTGATAATCCGATCAGGCCAATCACCAGTCCTTCAGCCTTAATCGGTACATAGACCATCGATTTCGGCATATCAACATCTGCTAACAAGTGTGAACCATACTCCATCATGGCTCGCTCCATATCCTCATTCACCACGATTGTTTTTCCAGTCTTGATGATATGTCCGGAAAATCCTGCTGGTGGTAAGGGATCAATGTAATTCCTTTTTCCCTGCCAATGAGCGTAGCTCCAATGGCAAAGATTTGTTTCTGCATCATAGAGCATGATGGAGAGTTCTTGGTTCGAGAAAATCGTAATCAGCTTATCTCCCACCAAATCAATGATCTCTTGAAAATCAAGCTTTGCCGCCAGCCCTTGCTGGATTTCGTTGATCACCGCCAGATCAGCGTTCTGCTGTTCAAGGAGTGCCTTGGCTACTTCAATCTCAGCAGTCCGTTCTTCTACTCTATCCTCCAATGTGCGCGTCCAATTGGCACTCTCGAGTGCGGATGCGGCTTGATTCGCAAGCACCGTCAGCAGGTCGATATCATTTTGATTGAAGCTGCCAAATATTCTTCTTAAATCAGTGTAAATCACGCCCAGAACTTGTGAGTGGGAAACCAAAGGCACCGCCAGCACCGAACGTTGATGCAGCTCAGGTACTTCGCCTTCCGGGACACCACCCACTTTCTCTTTCATAATTGCATAGCGGGTGTCAATCGCTTGGTCAACCAGCAAACTCTCCTCATGAACGATAACGATTGCCTGATCTTTCGATAAACCGCTGTAACTAACCACTTCCAGGTCCCCCTCAGATGTGCGCGTGGCCAAGAATGCTCTCTCTGCACCGGTCAGCTCTACGACTTCATTCATAATGAAATCTGGCAGCATATGCGGATCACGCTGGGTGCTCAGCCGCGAGCCAATTTCCGAAAGGCGTTTGAACTGCTCCTGCAGGTTGCCGGTTGTGACAGCTGGTTGGGTAAATTCCTTAAATTCAGGGCGATTGTGGAAGAGCTGCGCCCATTCCTCGGTGATGTTTCGATTTACCGGTACTTTGGTGAGATAATTGCGCCGCAATCCTTCAT
>JALHTN010000471.1 GCA_022865865.1 Anaerolineales bacterium | reverse complement strand
TCCCCGGCGAAAAGTTCCAGGGTTGTCATGGAGTGCACTCCGCTCTCCGAGAGATTATATTCAACCTGGTTTTCCCAGATCGACATCTCGCGTTCCAGCATGAAGGGATGGAAATTCTCTCTCATTATTAAAGCCTCCTGTCGTCGCTCCTAGATGATTTTAAACCTTGAAATTCGCTCTGCAATCTCATTGCAATATTCACTGATGAACATACACCGGGTTAAGCCATTGGCAACCACGGCATCAGATGGAATATCCCAATCCCCTGGATTGCGCTTCACGGTAGGCTAAGCGGGCTATTTGCGTATCCTGCACTCCCACGCCGGTTAGGTCACAGATGGTGATCTGATCATCGTCCTGGCGGCCTGGTTTGATGCCCGAGGTTAATTCTCCCAGCTCAATCACCTGATCTTCATTGGTGATAATGCCTGCCTCCTTGGCATGATGCAGCTCGCCCAATCTGAACGCCTGTGTTTTCCGGTCGCAGACCACCAGATCAGCCCGTTCGAACACATCCGGATACAATTCCTGCTTGTGCTCGGAATCTGAGCCCATGCAGGTAATGTGTAGTCCCGGATGAAGCCAATCAGCTTGCAGGTAAGGTTGCTGCGAGGGAGTCGCTGTCACCAGGATCTCGCTCTCACGCACGACCGTTTCAGCATCCTTCGCCTGGATTACCTCCACTCCGAGCTGATCTGCCATTTCTCGGGCATATTGGTCGACCTCTGCGGAGATGATCCCGTATACATATAAGCGCTGATAATCCCGTACAATCTTCAATGCTTCCATCTGGAAACGAGCTTGCATGCCTGACCCGATCACACCAACAGTTTCGATCCCTTTGCGCCCCAGATGCTGGGCAGCTATCGCTCCTGCGATGCCAGTGCGTACATCCGTCAAGTACCCGTTATCGAGCAAAACTGCCATCGGTATCCCGGTTTCCGCACTGATCAAGATCATCAATCCACTTCCGGTAGGTAAGCCCTTGAGCCGGTTATCATGGAAACCCGAGGCCATCTTGATGGCAAAGCTATCCATACCAGCGATATAAGCTGTCTTGACATCCACCTCACCATGATTCTCGAGGACATCAACCCTCATTATCGGCGGTACGGTCACGTTTCCCACGGTCAGCTGGGTAAATCCTTCCGCAACAGTTTCGAGTGCGGCTTTATCCAGCTGGACACACTGGCGAAGATCCTTTTCAGTTAAAATTGTGATTTCCATATCAAATACCTCTTTTTTTTATTGGTAAGGATAAGTTCCCTGGGCACACCCGATTAAAGTAGACATCTTTACATTGCTCCCGCTGATCACCAACGCAACTTTCCCACCCAGGTCAGTTACCTTTTCCGCCAAGAGAGCCGCAATGCCAACCGCGCCGCCACCTTCGACCACCAGATGCTCATTATCCAGGGCAAAAGTCATTCCAGCCGCGATCTCATGCTCAGAAACCAGCAAGGTTCGGTCAACATACTTTTGATTAATCTTGAAGGTATAACGATTTTCCGGACCCAAACC
>JALHTN010000470.1 GCA_022865865.1 Anaerolineales bacterium | reverse complement strand
AGAGGGAGCAGCTCGGTTGGCCGGTGACGCCGGGGAAATCGCAGCGTGAATCCTTGACTGGCTGGGACCAACCCAAACCATTGCAGGTAACCCGTCGAGGGCACCATATATCCGTGGTGGTAATCGTGGCAATTATTCAATTGGTAAAGGGTGACATAATCCTTGCGACGGAAAGAAAGCAGCTGGACCTTATCGTCCTGCCCTTTGGCCTGAAAGTAATCTAAAGCTTCCTGAAGGGTGACAACGGAGCGTGAGAGGGGCAGATCCTCCGTGACGAGGTCATGCATGCGCTGTTCCAGTCGAGAAACTTCCTCGTCAGATAATGGTTCCCGATCCGCAACCTGGCAGAAATAACCTCCAGAAGAGACCGAATGATCGATGGCGATCGAACCCTCAGGAATTAAATCTTCAAAAGCTGCTTCCAGTAGGAAAGTGAGCGAACGGCGGTAAATGCGCATACCATCCGGTTCTCCCATGGTGACTGGTTTAACGTGAGATTCGATATCAATCGGGAAGGTTAATTCGCGCAGCTGTCCATTAACGACTGCACCGACGATGGGAGGCGTCAATGGAGTCCCATTGGCATACACAGCAGCTGAGGGAGGACCGCCGTTGAGCGTAGCCAGGAATTCTCCTACCATCGCTCCCCGCGGACCGCGCAAAACTTTACCATCAGGTAAATGGATTTCTACCGATGGACGGGATTTTACTCGCTTGAATTTTTCGGACCCAGACATCTTGAGGTCTCCAACGATAAGGCTTTCTTGCCTAAACCAATAAATTGTTATTGAGCGGTTCAAAAATTAGGGTGGGCCTGAAGTTTGACTGCCCCCTGTAACCTTTGAATGCGGATAATTATTTTATCACCTTCGACACAGGTAAGGGTTTACAGAGGTGATAGTGAGCACAGGTCGGTTCATTAACAGCTCCACAGATTGAAATAAACCAATGAGCGCATTGGTGTCACATCAATGCGCTCATTGGTTCGTGCCCAGGATAAATTTGTTAAATTTGATGCTTAATTCTTTTCCTTGCTGGGCTGCCAAATCTCCCATACGCGGCCTACCAATCCAGGACCAGGAGTGAGGGTCAATTGCCCTGGCTCCCATCCTGCTGGTGTGGCTTCTCTTCCCTGAGTAGCCCGGACGTGTTGGAAAGCTTTTATCTGGCGGATGGTCTCAGCTAAACGGCGACCCACGGGTGGGGTGAGAACTTCCATGGCCTGGATGATACCATCCGGATCGATGATGAAGCGCCCACGCAGCTCTACACCCAGGCTCTCATTATAGACACCATATTCTTTGCCAACGTTCCCGGCTGCGTCCGATACCATGTGGAAGGGGACCCCTCCGTCAACCATTTTCGACAGCTCATGATCGTTCCACATTTTATGAACGAAAACACTGTCCACACTGACTGAGAGCACTTCAACCCCCAAATCCTGCAATGTACTATAGTTATCGGCGACCGCCGATACTTCAGTCGCTCAGACGTAAGTAAAATCGCCTGGGTAGAAACACACCAGGATCCATTTTCCGAAGTAGTCTGATAGTTTAACGCTGGTAAATTCTCCCTTGTAATAAGAGGGAGCCTGAAAATCAGGTGCTTTTTCCCCTACACGCGCGGTCATTGTGACCTCCTTCTCGAAATTAGTTGTCTCATTTTGAATCGCTTCTCCTTGTAGGCTGGCTTCTCCGAGAACCATACCGGTCGGTTTTGCACAGCCGGACTCTTTTGCCATCTGGCACCTCCAAAGATTAATGGTTAACGTGCATATTGTGGCACACAACAAAGTACTAGTTCTTTCGCCGCTTTGACCTCATCCAGCCTTCCAAAAGGAGTTGAATGAGGGGCGGATTTAAGGATATCTGGATTGGAGCGGGCTTCTTCAGCGATTTTGATCATCGTGCTGGCAAACGCATCCAGGGTTTCCTTGCTCTCAGTTTCTGTAGGTTCGATCATCAAGGCTTCGTGAACGATGAGCGGGAAATAATTCGTCGGAGGGTGGAAGTTGAAATCCATCAAGCGCTTGGCAACATCAAGTGCATGGATGTCTGGAGCATCCTCCCAGCGACCTTCAGCAACGAATTCGTGCATACAGATCCGGTCATACGGAATGTGATATGAATCGCGCAGCAGCGCTAAGAGATAGTTTGCATTGAGCACTGCATATTCAGAAACCTTGCGCAGTCCATCAGGACCATGCATACGGATATAGGTAAATGCGCGGACGAACATTCCAAAGTGTCCCTGGAAGGCTTTTACCCGACCTATCGTTTGCGCTGGCGCTACAAAACCGTAAAGTGGTGGTATCCCTTTTTCCTCATCGCCTTGATCAATGATGTCCACCACAGGTTCTGGGAGGAATTCGGCCAGCTGATCCGTGACAGCAACCGGACCAGAACCAGGACCACCACCGCCGTGGGGTGTGGAAAAGGTTTTATGCAGGTTATAGTGCAGCACGTCAATGCCAATGTCTCCAGGACGGATGATCCCCAGTAAGGCATTCATGTTGGCACCATCACCGTATACCAATCCTCCGGCTTCGTGAACGAGGCTGATGACCTGCTCGACGTTTTCATCGAATAAGCCCAGGGTATTGGGATTGGTTAGCATGAGACCTGCCAGGGTCTCATCGCAGTGTTCACGCAGGGCATCCAGATCGACATTGCCGCGTTCATCGGAGCGTAATTCAACCACCTGTAAGCCGCTCATGGCTGAGGTGGCAGGATTGGTCCCATGTGCAGAATCGGGAATTAATATCTTGGTGCGCTGGGTATCACCTCGCGAGCGGTGGTAGGCACGGATGATCAGCACCCCTGTCAATTCACCATGAGCACCTGCGGCGGGCTGTAAACTAGTTGCTTTATAGCCACCGATCTCGCTCAACCAATCCTGCAGATGATACATCATCGCTAAAGCACCCTGTGAAGTTTCAATGGGCTGCAGAGGGTGCAGGTTCGCGAATCCTGGGAGGCGAGCCGCTTCTTCGTTGATCTTGGGATTGTATTTCATGGTGCACGAACCAAGCGGGTAAAAACCCGTGTCAATGCTGTGGTTGAGTTGGGAAAGCTTGGTGAAATAACGCACGACATCGATCTCAGCCATTTCAGGTAAAGGCAGGTCTTCTCTCAACAACCCCTCCGGCAGTTTCGTTTCAGGAACATCAGATTTGGGAAATTGAAAACCAACCCTTCCTGGGACGGATAATTCACACATCAAGTGTTCAGCCATTGGATACCTCCTCCAGTCCAGCTACCAGCCAATCGATATCTTCCTTGGTGTTCATCTCAGTTACTGCGATTAGCAGATGATCCTCCAATCCGGGATAATCATTTCCGACTGGATAACCAGCGAGCAGATTGTGCTCCAAGAGGTGATCACAGATCTCCTGTGCGGGATGAGGACATTTGATCAAGAATTCATTGAAAAAGCTCTGGTCGGACCACAAATCGTAACCTGCAAGAGCGCTGATCTGATCGGCAGCGTAATGGGCTTTTTGATAGCAAAGTTCTGAAACCTGCCGCAACCCGTGTTTACCGAGCACGCTCAGATAGACAGTAGCGGCCAGAGCAAGCAAACCTTGATTGGTACAGATATTGGATGTGGCTCGATCGCGGCGGATATGCTGTTCTCGAGCGGTCAAAGTGAGAACAAAAGCTCTTTGTCCGCGATTATCGACCGTTTCTCCTGCCAAACGACCGGCCATTTTGCGAACATATTTCTGCCGGGTGGCAAATAAACCCAGGTAGGGACCACCATAAGATAGGGGGATACCCAGTGACTGACCTTCCCCAGTTACGATATCAGCACCAAATTCACCCGGAGCTTTCAGGATTCCTAAAGCCATGGGGTTTACTGAAATTGCTAGTAATGCTCCCACTTCATGAACAGCAGCGGCTAATTCGGTGAAATCGTATATCCGGCCAAAGAAATCTGGATATGCAACCACCACCAAGCCAGTGGTCTCATCAATCAAGGGGATCAGAGCGTCTGGACCGGCTTTTAAATCAATCTCGCCCTGGTCTCCACTTAGAATGATCTCTGAATCCTGGGTATAGGTACGCACAGTCGCCCGGTAATGGGGATGAACACCAGGGGAAAGGACAACTTTTGGTTTCTTTCCCCGGAAGTTGTGGTACGCCATATTTACTGCTTCAGCGACTGCGGTAGCACCATCATAATGGGAAGCATTGCAGACATCCATACCGGTTAAACCGGCGATCATGCTCTGGTACTCAAAGATCGCCTGCAGGGTGCCCTGGGAAATCTCTGGTTGGTAGGGTGTGTAGGCAGTGTAAAATTCTCCCCGGCGTAGAATTGAATCCACAACTGCGGGTGAGTAATGGTTATAAGCACCGGCTCCAAGGAAAGAAACCAGCTCACGAGCGGTATCGTTCGCCCAAGCAATGTCCTGAAGTTCGGTGAAAACCTCCATCTCTGTCAGAGCAGCTGGCAAATTCAGTTGAGGATGCATGTGCTCAGAGGGGAGGCATTTGAAAAGTTCTTCAATATTTTGTACCCCGATCGTTTCCAACATAGCTTCCAGATCGGTTTTCGTGTGGGGAGTGAACATAGGCTGTTCTCCTATAGAAAAAGAATACCATTATCGAAAATTATGGATAATATTCAACGTGATTATTGGTCATGGTTGAGTGGTTTATGCGGAGCGTTCATCACAGTGCTTCTGGTAAGCATCTGCATCGAGCAGAGCATCTAATTGGCTTGAATCCGATAAATCGATTTTTACCATCCAGGCCTCACCATAGGGGTCCGAATTAACCAGTTCTGGGTTATCGAGCAGATCTTCATTTACTTCCGTGATAGTACCACCCACTGGCAGATAGACATCTGCTGCCGCTTTCACAGATTCAACGGTTGCACAGGCATCACCCAAAGCTTTAGCCTCATCCGGTTCGGCGATAATCTCGACGAAAACCACATCAGATAGTTGATCCTGGGCATAGTCTGTGATCCCAATCGTGCCGGTATTGCCTTCAACCCTGATCCATTCATCATTTTCCGAGTATTTTAAATCTGTTGGAATATACATGCGGGTCTCCTTCTCATTCAAATTTTATTACTGCTTTTTATTAATCACTGTCTGTGTAGTTAAATTAAAAGGCGCACGCATAGATAGCGTGCGCCTCTGTTGTGGACCTGAGAGATTCGCGCCGTTCATATTGACGGCACTTGCCCCTTCGGTGGAGGCGGTTTTACGCGCCTAACTTTCCAGAGGTTTTGCGAGGCAGGGTCCACTTTACCTGAGAGTTTCATCTGGGGATATCTAACCCCAGATTTGCACCTTCGGTGTCCAGCTAAAGGCTGGATCTCTTCCCTGGTCCCGTTAAGTTGAGTCCGATATCATTCTACGTTTTAGGCATGGAAAAGTCAAGCCTAATTCATAATATGAAGGATTTATGCTTTCTCGTAGGTGCCCCGCACCCAATCACCGACCAACCAGTAGCGGAAATCCTCACCATGACTGCACTTGATTGCTGCAATAACACCATACACCAGGGAAGCCAATGGCACAAACAAGAGGAAGATTGTTGCCAGCAGGCTGAACGGGATGCATAATAAACCAACCAGAAAGATCGAGAGGACAGCCGTTACCAACCACATCGCACCGATCACCAATCCTATGCCAACCCAGACGATCAATTGGAA
Organism: Anaerolineales bacterium; assembly: GCA_022865865.1. The sequence continues at coordinate 7,144 of JALHTN010000470.1, read as the reverse complement.
GATGGTAGCCTGTAGGGACTGGTAGGCAACGTAGCGAGAACGATCTTTATAGACCAGGTAAATGATTAAGGCGAGTATCGGTCCTAGGATTAAGGTGAATATATTTAATAATATGCTCAGATGTGAGAGCATGGCCCAATTGTGTTCTTGAGAAGGAGAAATTTTTCCCTGGGCTGGTGGAGGCAGCTGTTTGGGTACGGTTTCATCTCCCTCATCAACCAGCTCGGATTCCGGTTGAGCTTCTTCGTTTGCACTTTCATCCAGGGGGGTATCTTTGTTATCTTCGTCTTGGGGCATATCTCACTCCTTTTTGATCTTCTCGGTTATTACACTTGGACGATGAACTCGAACCATCATATCAGGATGTAAACCTTTATGTGAGGTACAGCGACATTATTCAAATTGTACACGAAATTTCTTTCTATGCGCTTCAAAAGAAAAGGGATCTAGGAAAGATAAGCAGGTATTCATTGGGTCTTTGAAGATAAACTTATTAATTGAGATTGAATCACCAGGTGAGAATGAATAGAAGTGTAAAGAGAGTGCTGATGGATAATTGGCGGAATCCAATCGCGGTTGGACGCTTACCGACCGCAGGCGTGAGAGTTCCATAGATGGTTTCCAACCATTGAAGGGCATAAGGAAGGAGCAACAGCAGAGATACGAGATTGACCAATGCCAAACCCAGCACAAACAATATATTAAAGGTGGTATAAGCCAGAGCACGGCGACCCATTCTTAATCTGATTTTGATATCCGGGATTTGCTCCAGATCGCGCTGCTGCAAGCGTAAATACGCATACACGATCGAAGCCGCAGATTGCAGCCAGGTCAGGATCATAAATAGCCAACCAAGCGGATCAGGACTACCAACTCCGATCCAATAACCAGCGGGAGCGGCTAAGGCAAGCACACCACTGCCGACGATTTCAACGCCAAGTTGGCGTCGTTCAGCCCGTTTGCTCACCAGGTAAAGATGCCAGATAAAAACTGGAATCCCCGGTAAGGCTAGGATGAAGATGAATTCAAATCCCTGCAGAACCAGACCCAGCAATCCCAAGGCACCGATAAAGCTGTAAATCCCAATCCAGAACCAGGCTGCGGGTAAATCTCGCTGGCTGCGTCTACCACTGAAAATTTTAACCACGATCGTGACAGGTTGGCGGATCAGAAAAGCGGCCAGGGCAGCGATGATCAGGTAAAGAACGGCAGTGCTCCAACTTCCCCCAGCAAAGAGACCGATCAATAATGGGCTGAGTAGAAAAACCCACGAACCGTGATCACTTGGCAGGGCAACATGGCGCAGAAACAGGTTGTTTATTCTTTTTGAAGAGGCCATATGATAATTCGTTTCCCCGATTATATTGCATCATTGTGATATCCCCCAGGATATATATCATGCAAAGACGAGGATTTCTTACTTAATAAATCGCTGTGTCAGAGAGCTCGGAGGAATTAGATATTTTGCAAAATGATAGCAATAATAAATGCGCTCAATACGAACAAAAGCACCCATACCACCGAACCCCTAAGTTTTACTGTTCCCAAGCCTGCCCCAACAACTAGCCCGGCAATCCCGGTCTCCAGCGTTTGACCAACGAACCATCCAACCATTAATATTAACGGGGCACTGGTGATCGAAATCAAACCTTGATTACCACCGTACCCCAGATGAGTGTCCTAGTTTTAGACCAAAAAGAAAACCGAGGTTATCTCAAGTTTTACCATCGGCCAAACAACCAGGATAACAAATATTAGGAATGAAAGGTAGCCATAGGGATTAATGTAAACGCTCGTTCAGGCGGCAGGAGGAAAGGATGCGGCTCTGCATAGAGGGAGCCAGGATGCTGGCATGCAGCAGGAAATCTAAACCAATTACACTCAGCCAGGAGAGCAGAGTTATGCCTGCCAGTCGCCAAAAGGATTTTTGCTGCATTTTGGTTTATTTCACCCAAAATCTACCAGAGTAGATCAGTCAAACCTGTGAAGGTATTATTGATGGGTCTATAAGACAAACCCGATCAAGATCGCAGCGATATAAGGTAGGAGCACAAACAATGCAAGCAGAGGAGAGCCTCGCCTGGTTTGGTTGTTGCTGTCCCAATTAAAAAGGTATATTGAGAGTCCCAAGGCTAATATGCCACTAACAAACAGTACCACTACTGAAAGCCAGGGATCAATAACTGTCTTTTGATTATAGGCAAGACCGAAGTAGGCCTGCATGGCATAAGTGCTGGGGAGCAATCCGGAGATCTTTTGTATTGTCTCCGGCAACATTGCAACCGGGATCATCATGCCACCCAGCAAGATGCTGGGTAGATAAATAAGCTGAGACCACAATACGACCGCCCGCGAGGATGATGAAACGACACCGATTAACATACCAAGAGTCCCAAAGGTAAAAGCAGCCAGGAGGGTAACAAAAATTAGACCAAACCAATTTTCCGGAAGAGGGGCATCGAATAAAGGGGTTGCAGTCAGCGCTATGATCAGGGCCACAATTAATGAATGAAATACCGTGGATAGGGCTGGTATGGTCAGAATCGAAATCGCTGGAACGCCGTTAATTTTGAAGCTGCGGTATATCCCAGCTTCACGAAATTCTACTAATCCATTGGGGAGTCCAAGAATAGTGCTCGACATAATCGCAAAAACGATCATGGCTGGCAGCAGGAGTTCTTTGAAGGTAGGATTGATCGCCACCATGACGAACCCCATCACGGCATAAAAGCCTAGTGGGAGCAAGTAAAACATCATCATTGCGGATGGATTGCGCAATCCGGTCTTGAATTCGTAGAGGAAGTGATTGGTGAAGGCTGTCATTGAATACCTCCGACTGTGGTGATCTCCAGGAAACGTTCTTCTAAGGAGGGGCGTTCGACACGCAAATCGATTAAATTATCTTCTTGAGTGTTGATGAATTCCAAGATGGCGGAGACTGTCGGTCCTGGATCTGTGGTGTAATAAATAACATATTCTTCCTTGACAACCTGCTGGGTAACGGCTGGAAATTCACCCGGGTGATCCTGGAGTACGGAGGCATCCGTACGCACCGAAACTTTGGTCATACCGGTGCCTTTCGTGGTCAGCTCCCTTGGGGATCCAGTCTCGATGATCTGCCCACGCAGTAAGATGGCTACTCTATCAGTCATTTTCTCTGCTTCAGCCATATCATGAGTTGCCAGGATGATTGTCGTTCCTTCGGATTTCAGTTCCTGCATCATGTCATGGAGTTCCGTGCGTGAAGCAACATCCAAACCCGCAGTTGGCTCATCCAGGATGATCACTGGTGGATTGTGAGCGATCGCCAGGGCGAGGGACAGCCTTCGTTTTTGCCCGGTGGATAATTGGTGGTATTGGGAATTGCGTTTCTCCTCCAATCCCATTCTGGTAATTACCTCAAAGCGGGGAGGTACAGCATGGTATGCAGAAAAAATCTTCATGGATTCATCAATCGTCATATTATCCGGTAGACCTGAAGTCTGCAGCTGTACGCCGATCAGGTTGCGTAATTTTCCTGGTTCACGCTGCGGATCAACACCCAAAATTCGCAGTTCCCCGCCATCCGGGAGACGGAGTCCTTCCAGGCACTCGAGCGTGGTGGTCTTGCCAGCGCCGTTGGGACCCAGCAGACCAAAAATCTCTCCCCGATCTACTTCAAAACTGATCTGGTCAACTGCTACGAAACCATTGTAGGATTTGGTGAATTCTTTAATGGAAATGATTTCATCGCTCATCTTTGCCTTCCTATATTTTGTTTTTCAGAATTGCACTTAGACTATAGTACTTGCGAACACACTGAACCCAAAATAAAATTGTATTTGGATTAAGCAGGTTTTAATATTTACGAGTTTACCATGATCGCGAATCAAATACAATTCCAAAAATAAATATCCACCAAAATCTGATGGAAAAATCTTTGTAGTCGATAAGTCGCAACGAGAATGGCTTTAATTCCGGTCTTCTAATTGGGAAAAATTTCACTGGTCAAAATCAGATATGATTAAAGGCTCTCTCGAGATTTTCTATCCTGATGTGAATGGGGATTTGATCAAATTGAAAGTGATCCAACTTCCCAAAGAACTAAGATTAATAATTGATAATAATCATGGAGTTCAAGTCTTGCGGCCGTCACATAAGCCTCTACCCAACGTCTAAATAGGTAAATGAGCATGATGATCAACACCATAGTCCAAGCAGATCCGAAAACATTAGATAAGAAAGAGTTGATTAATATCTACGAGGAATACAGCCCGGGTATTTACCGGTATGCAGTTCGCCTTCTGGGAGATGTAACCACAGCTGAAGATTGTGTTTCGGAGACTTTCAGCCGCTTTCTGGGCGCAATTCAACGGGGTGGTGGTCCAACGGAGAATATGCGGGCATACCTGTACCGGGTGGCTCACAACTGGATCACAGATTACTACCGGCGACAGCCGCTGCCAGAATTGCAGATTGAGGTCAATGAACCAGTTGAGCCTGGTTCAAATCCAGCGACGAAGGTTTCGGAAGCCATGGAACGCGAGCGAGTACGCGCCGCAATTTTACGGCTGCCAGAACAACAGCAGCAGATCATCCAGCTGCGATTCTTGGAGAACTGGTCGCATGAGGAAGTGGCTCAAGCACTCGGTAAAAGTGCTGATGCGACCCGCTCTATGCAGTATCGAGCATTGGGCTCATTGCGACGCATGCTGATGGACGAATTGGAAGAGGAAAATGACCATGAATAACCAAATTGATGATCCAAGGATTGATCCCACCCTGATCAAAAAAATTGAATTGTTGGAACCGACACCCGAGCGGGATCCGAAATTAGCAGCTCAAAGTCGAGATAAATTTCTAAACGAGCTGGAAAGTTTGCCGTTAACTGGTTCAGGTTCTACCCTGGGATGGTTGACCGGATTGCTCAAATCAAATACCAAGGCAGGTAATACGATGAATATTGGAAAGAGAAAACTTGCATTTTCAACGATTGCAGCAGTATTGTTCGTTTTTGTCGTTCTATTTGGAGGGGCAAGTGCGACTGCCTATGCATCTCAATCGGCACTGCCGGGTGATGCGCTTTACCCGGTTAAATCCAGCCTGGAGCACACTCAGATCTCACTGGCGAATGATTCTTACAACAGAGCTCAACTACACCTGGAGTTTGCCCAACACCGATTGAACGAAATCACTGAATTGCTCTCCCAAGGTCGCACTCACGATGTTGAGTTTGCTTCCAGCGAATTTGAGCATCACATTCAAGAAGCCATGCAAGCTGCGCAGATCGTACTGGCGGCAGATCCTGAGCGGGGTGCCGAGCTGAACAAGCTGGTATCGCAAGCTTTATTGGATTATGCGAGTGCCCTGAAGTCTGTCCTCTTGAACGTTCCTGATGTGGTCAAACCTGCGGTAGAGAAAGCTCTGCTGATCTCCCAGGATGGAGCAGGCGAAAATGTTGAAGTAATTGGAATTGTCGCATCCATCTCAGACACTGAGTTAGAGATCGACGGTGTGATTTACAGCATCACGGATCTGACTGAATTTGAAGATATCATCCAGGCTGGTGATTTCGTTAAACTGCACGTCATATTGACAGCTGATGGATTCATGGTCGTTCGAGAAATTGAACTTTCAGGCTTATTTGAAAGTAACAGCAACACAGTTGAAGATGAGAACAGCAATGACTCGCTCGACGGGAATGATAATGAGAATGACTCTGGTGATGACTTGAACGAAAATGAAACAGATGATCATTCGAATGAGAACGATCAGAATGACAATGAGGCGAACGAAAATAGCGGCGATAATGGGTCTGATGACAGCATAAACGAAAACGAATCCGATGACAGCCTGAACGACAACGAATCGAACGATAATGACAGCAACAGCGGTTCATCTGATGATGACAACGACAATCGCTCAAACGACAATGAATCGGATGACAATAATAATGACAATGAGTCCGGTGATAATGATAATGAGTCTGAGGACAACGAAAATAAAAGCGATGATAATTAATAATAGGGTCGCCAACAATTATGCCTTGGATCCAGCATAATTACCACCAAGGGTGCCAATGCTTGAAAAGCACTAAATATACAGAGAGTAATCAAATTAGAATGAAATGAGCCACAGGCTGAGTTTCGATATGAAAACCTGTGGCTCAAGCAATTTTATCAGTTGGCAAATGGCCGAAAAAATTTATCCTTCAGGTATTGTCAGGGCATTTTCTATTCGAAAAAACCGCTGGCATAAGTATGAAAAATGGATCAGCGGATTCTTACTGCTGGTCTTTTTTATTTTCATCCTGTCCCTGGTTCAATTTTCTACTCCCAACCTGGTTGGCAATGACGGTTATTACCATATAAAAATGGCTGACCTGATGCGGGTGGAAGGATTAAAGCCTTACTTTCCCTGGCTGCCATTAACCATTCTCAACCCGGGGGAATTCTCTGATCACCATTTTCTCTATCATGTTTTCTTGATGCCATTCACAATTGGAGATCTCATCTTGGGGGCAAAATGGGCCAGTGTTTTATTCGCCAGTATAGCGTTTCTCAGCATCTGGTGGCTTCTGCGCAACCAGCACATCCCATTTACTGGGTTGTGGGCCCTGGGATTGCTGGCGATCTCTGAAGCCTTTATTTATCGAATGAGTATGCCGCGCGCCCAGTCCCTTTCCCTGGCAATCCTGGTCCTGGGTTTGAATTTCTTGCTGCAGAAGAAATTCTGGTATTTGCTGCCCCTGTCATTTATTTATGTCTGGTTATATGATGCCTTTCCATTGATGGTCGTACTGGCGATCATTTATATAATTTCGGATAGGCTGATCGCGGGAAAGCTGGATATCCAACCGCTCGTTTTCGTACTCATCGGGGTGACTTTAGGATTATTGATCAATCCCTATTTTCCCGATAACATTGTGTTTGGTGCCCGGCATCTACTCCCCAAGCTGATTGGGGGTGCAGATGTGCGGATAGGAAACGAATGGTATCCCTATGAAACGACACAGCTGCTTGAGAATTCGCCCCTGGGATTACTCGCTTTTCTGAGTGGGGTTGTCGCGCTCGGACTGCGCAGCCAGCGAATGGATACCCGGACAGCAAGCACACTTTTCCTGTCAATATTCTTTGGCCTAATGCTGTTCCAATCACGACGGTTT
>JALHTN010000469.1 GCA_022865865.1 Anaerolineales bacterium | reverse complement strand
TATATATGTCAATGGCAGCGGAAGCAAACGCCAGTGGGTGCGGTTAGCGCAGCCGGCCAATGGCAAGACCAGGAGGTTGGAAACCATGGGTAAGCGCATAACAGGAGTTCTAAGTGTCGTAATCAGTTTTGTTTTGATTCTGCAGTTGGTTGGCTGCGGGACCATATTCCACCCTGAACGCAAAGGGCAGAGAAGCGGGCGCATTGATCCGGCAATTGCTATTCTGGATGGGATCGGCTTATTGTTTTTTATCATTCCGGGAGTTATTGCATATGCCGTCGACTTTAACAATGGGACGATTTATCTTCCGGGGACATCGAGAAGCTCTCTGGATATTGAAAATATGAAACAGGTAAAATTCGATCCTGCTGACAAGAGTATGGCGAATATTGAGAGAATTATTCAAAGAGAAACCGGGTATGATGTGGCACTGAATCGAGATAGCATTCAGATTTCCGAATTAAAATCAACCGACGACATGATGATGCGTTTTGCCGAAGTGTTGCCCGAAATAAGAGATGCTCGGATCGCCTTAAGCATGGAACAACAATAGCTTGGGATCGGGCCTGAACGGCGTGTTGCCCGAACGATTTATAATAGATTCTCCGGTCAAGCCGGTGAATGATATGTGGGGGATCTAAAGGATTTTTGTCATTCCCGCGAAAGCGGGAATCCAGATCTTTCCCAAATATTGCATTTGGGCAACGCGCCGTCAAGAATTGAGAACGTATCCTTGACTCTCTCAAGGCGATATTTGAACGATCGGAGGGGCGGAACCTTCACTCTCGAGCAACTGGGAAAGTGAAGGTTCGAACAATTATTCTCAGATTTTATTCCTTCTGTTTATGTTGCTGGCCGGGTATTTGTCTAGGGGAGATAGTGTAGCTGAGTATTTGTCTGTTTCGACTTCCTTTCTTGAGTATGGCTGTCTATCGCGGGTCTTGACGCCAAGGTCATTTCAAACCCTCAACACCATAAACCAGAATAGCGTCCTTCTTACCTTTTATTTTGATCGGGCCGTGCTGGGTCGCATTGACCACGTCCTTCACTTGTTCATAGGTAGACTGGTTGAGCAAGATGGAAGAAGGAAAAACTTTGGTCAGCGTCTCAATGCGTTGAGCATAGTTGACATCTTGTCCAATGCCGGTGAATTCCATCCTCTGGTCGGAGCCGATGTTGCCCACAATAATCTTTCCTGTTGATATTCCTATTCCGATCTCTATCTGGGGCATATCTTCTTCTGACCATTTCGCGTTTAGCTCTCTTACCTTTTTCTGCATCTCGATTGCTGCCATGACCGCCCTGAGAGGATCGTCTTCGTGGGAATAGATGGCACCAAAGAGTGCCAGTATGGCGTCTCCCATGAATTTGTCGAGAAGGCCTTCATTTTTCAGAACGATATCGATCATAGCTTCAAAATATTGGTTAAGGAACTTGACAAGCTTTTCCGTAGTCATATTCTCGGCTAATGGTGCGAAGCCGCGGATATCCGACATCAATACGGTAACTTCTTTCTTTTCTCCAGTGAGCGAGACAGGTTTGGAACTCTTCAGGATTCGCTCCAGCAATTGTCGGCTCATGTAGCGCTGGAATGATATCGAGAGTAACTCCTGCGCTCTTTCCAGGTTCTGGTTCAGTTTCTGAAGTTGCTGGTTGTTTTGTTCGAGCCTAATTTGGGCATCGCGGAGTTTGAGATGAGTTGCCACTCTTGCCCGCACTTCCTCGAATTGAAAAGGCTTTGTAATATAGTCGACGCCGCCCATGCTGAAGGCCTTCACTTTATCTATCGTTTCAGTAAGGGCAGAGATGAAGATGATGG
>JALHTN010000468.1 GCA_022865865.1 Anaerolineales bacterium | reverse complement strand
GAAAGGACCCTTCATCTCATAACCCCCTTCACCAAGGTCGCTCAAGCCAAGGAAGATCGATTTCCGACAGCGGTGAATCAAGCCAACTGCCAGCCGGTACAGCGCTTCTTGATTGGAGGCGAATTCTTCTTGATCTGTCCAGGGTGCACCCTTGGGCCAGCGGCGGCTGAGCACATAAGGTTGGGTCAGCGGCTGGTAAAGTCGCTCCGCCCATCCATGACCGCCGACATCTAACCAGAATTGGTAATCCACGGGCCGGTTGCTCATCAGAAAGGTGTAAGCCGGTGCCAGGAAAACCGCTCCTGGAGTACGGGCACTCCAACTGCGGATATACTGGGCAGCGACTACTCCTTGCTGGACAAGCTGTACGTACTGCGCGCCCAGGGTTTGATGATTCTCTGTTAGATTCTCAGTGACGATCCAGCGAAAGCGGCGAGCAGAATCAATCAGGTTGGCTGCGATCTGTCCAGCATCTCTGTGGTGATGGAAACCGTAGCCAGGTTGGGACAGAAGTTCTCCAAACAAACGACTCAGAAAATGATCCAGCTCGTCAGCGGGGTTTAGCGTATAAGTCTGCAGCCACAAGCGCAGATTTTCATAACGCTCACCGAGCTGGTAGGTGAGGCGTTCCTGCATATCGGGATTGATGCGGTCGAAGGAGGTCAGCTCGAAAACACCCTGCCGGGGGCGATACACGATCTCGGCCAACAATTGTGCACGCACCAGGTCCAACCCCTCGATCGCCTGGACCAGCGCATAAGCCAGGTCGAAACGGGCAGGTAAAATCCCCCAATCCGGGTGAGCGATGGCTGCCAGGGTCAGCAGACACTGAGCGGCAGGTTCCTCACGCAGGGCGCGTGAAGGTCTGTGGGATTGAGTTGAAATTCCTCGGCGAGACAACCGTTCGTTAAGCGAGTAGCGTAAGGCATCCGACATGAAGGGCGCCAGAATGACGATTTCCTCCGCCGCCACACCCTCTTCTTTCACCAAAAAAACCACCTGATCAGCAACCCAGTCCAGCATCTCTGGATGGAAACGATGATTCTCGAATTGAAGCACCGCGCGCACATCCACATCGGAAGATTCCTGGAGTACCGTTTTTCCTGGAGAGACAAACGGAGAATCAGCATTAACAGCTACCCGGTTGAATGACGCCTCCAGGCCAGCCGCCAGGGTCTGCAGTCCTGGGGAGGTCACCAGCGACTCAGGGAATTCAACCTGGGTCTGGCACTGGTCTTTGATCTGGTACCCGCTGTGCGGGTCAGCACCCAGAAAAATACGGTATCCGCCATCCCAATCGTAATTCAGAAAGGCCGAATCCAGCTGCGGCAGCCATGCGGATATTAGGTCGTGAGTAGCGGGGGTGTCCTCTTCAAGATTGTCAAAGATCAAATGGTGGTATGTTTTTGCCAGGTAATCCCTGCCAACCGGCACAGACCAGACCTGGTTGAGAAATACCTCCACCCGCAGGGAAAAATCGAGCAAATTGTTTGCCAGGCAGTAATCGCGAAACTTTACCGCAGCTTCTTGAGCATCGCTGTACAGGTGCGCCTGGCTGGGGTCTCCGATCCAGGCGCCCTGCAAGCGCTCACCCAGCTCCGTATGGGAGAACCCAACCACAGCCGCCTTGTTTAAATTATCAATCACCTGGCTGTAAAGGCGATTGCGGTCAATAGTGACGCTGTTAAATTTGCCCTCTTCAATTAATGGTTCAACGATGCGCGCCATGAAATATTGGGCGGTTTCCAGGTTGAGAAAAGTGGGTCCTCTTTCTGGGTAGGCAAAACCAGCTTTGTCTGCCACCAATGGCCAGAAGAGAGCCACCATTTTCTGGGCCAGGCCCCCCAGGGTAAGCACATCCACGACCCCACCAGCCACCAGGCCCGGATTCCGCAGCGCCTGGAAGTACGGCTGTGCCAGGTTGCGCTGGGGCAGCATGACCAGGATCGAATCGGCACGCACACCCTGTATCATGAGCTGCAGCATGCGCTCAACACCAACCGTGGTTTTCCCCGCACCCGCTGGTCCTTCAAGAAACACCTTCCCAGTGATGGGTGCCTGGATCAGATCAAGTTGGTATTCAGTTAGCTGCAAAATACACCTTTTCCTGAGATTGTTATTTACCAGCGCAACCAGGGAGTGCAAATGAACTCATTGGTCGAAATCAATCACGGGCAGCCAGCGCCATGATCGAAATTCTCGATATTCCAAAACTCGCTGTAAGCAGAAGGATCAAAGGAGAAACCACACAGTTCCGCTCGCGCCAGGACCAGGTTCAAGTGCTGGTAAAGTGGGATGACCGGCAATTGGCTCGCAAATATGGATTGCACTGCCTGGTGGTTTTCGACATAGCCTGGCTGTCCGGGCAGGGTTCCCAAAGCTTGTTCACAGGCTGAATCATAATCGCTGTCTCTGTAACCAGCTGCGTTCACGCCACCCCAACCAAAGGGAAATTGGGTGCTGCCGTCTTCCTCTACCAGCATTGGATCGCCAGGTATCTGGCGGCTCGTCCAGAGCTGACAGGCTGGTATGTAGCTGGCAGACCAGGCAAATTGAGCCAGGTCGAAACGGCGACCGAATATCGGGCCTTCCGGTCCGGGCGCATATACCTCACTGCCTGGACCATAAACGAGTTCGACCTGAATACCGCACTCGGCCAGTGAATCAGCCAGAATCTGGCTGGCTTTCTGGCGCTGTTCTGCCGGGGAGCTGGTATAAGTAACCACCAGGGGTGTGCCGTCAATAATTCCCTGGATACCAACTGCCTGGCGTGGTGTATCTGGGTCAGCATCATGATCCACCCAACCAGCCTCGTCAAGCAGCTGCCCACCTGCCATTGCATCATAGCCATAATTTTCCAGCTCTGGGTTGAAAAGTGGGTGCTCTTCGGGCAAATATGAGCCAGGAACCGTGGATAAGCCATTCAAGACCTCGTCAACTACCCTTTGCCGGTCCATACACAGGGCAAAAGCCTGGCGGACCCTGAGATCACTGAAGAAGTCTGGTCGCTCAACACCCGGTTGGTAGCCATCATCATAGGCAAGCGGTTGAATCCCAAAATCAGCGTGCTCCCAGACTGGACCAGAAGCGATATGAGCCTGCAGCAGTCCCTCTTCATCCATCTGGTTGATCTCCGGGAGGGCAGTATCCAGGTAGACCCGGCTGGAAGCCTGATCCAATAAGTCACAAGCTCCAGTAGCAATCACATCTAGATTGTCTGCCTGCTGCCCGATGAAGCGGAAGAGTAGTTCATCGTATTTGATTTCGTTCTCTTGAGCTCCGAAATAGAGCGGGTTTGCCCGTAAACTGATCGACTCTCCAGGTACCCAACTCTGGATTACATAAGGTCCCCAACCTAATGGTTGGCGGGAGGCCTCCGGAGCAGCAAACAGGTCCAGCATTGGATATTGGGAGAGCTGGTGTTCAGGTAAGGGGATGAAATAATTACCCTGGTAAGCAGGG
>JALHTN010000057.1 GCA_022865865.1 Anaerolineales bacterium | reverse complement strand
GCCGCCAGATGAATCCGGGGTGATGTACAGGGGGCGCGCGGCTGTAAAATTGGTTGGAAATGCGCCGCTGAAACCCTGGAGCGAATTCACTGAATGTCCCTACGAAGACCTGGTCGAACCGGGTCGTGTTCACCTGGATCCATTAGGACATCTGCACATCTGCCAGGGAATCAGTATCGGCAACCTGTTCGAGCAGCCATTAAAAGACATCTGCGCCTCATACATACCAGATCAGCACCCGGTTGTGGGACCTTTACTGTCCGCAGGCCCCGCTGAACTGGTCAGGCAGTATGATTTACCATTAAAAGAGAGTTTCGCTGATGCCTGCCATCTCTGCTATACCGCCAGGCTCACTCTCCGAGAGCGCTTCCCTGATCTGATAGTCCCTGACCAGGTTTATGGTGGCTATGCGGCCTGAGTACAGCATTAAATTTTTGGAGAAAACGCTTTCAAATTGTAGGTAGTGGAACCTGGGACTTGCTCTCAGACAGATTATTTGCTATGCTGATCAGTGAACACAGCTGTTGGTGATCACTCTCTACTGGTCCTGCAGGCCGCTACACTCACCCATTCACAGACGTACACGCCTTCACGCCGGTTACATGAGGGCGATTTTTCACCCAATTGAATTGATTTAATTATCCTCGAGTAAAACCATGAGATTTAACTGACAATGGATTATGGTCAAAGATAATCACCAGGAGGTTGGGATCATGTCCGGAAAATTAGTTGGCGAGGTCAGTCATTTTTATAAGCGCATTGGGGTAGCCGTGATTGGCCTGGTGGATGTGGTGCAGATAGGCGATCAGGTGCATTTCTTGGGGCGTCATACCGATTTTCGCCAGGAAGTAATATCAATGCAGATCGAGCACCAATCGATCTCGGAGGCAGGCAAAGGCCAAGAAATCGCTATGAAAGTCGACCAGCGAGTCCGAAATCGCGATAAAGTATTTAAGCTCATCGGTGATGATTTGTAGGTCGTCTATCAGTCTACTGATTCTTGATAAAATCAGGGCAACCAGGCCGGATGTATCTTGAAATAAGGTCTGGAATTTGATATATTTAGATTGAGTAGATTCAATTGCTCAGTTCATCCAGCTGGGCAGGCAAATTAATCTTGATATCTCTGGCTGGTTGCGTGTGCCTGGCTTGATGAACTTATGGTAGTCCATCAGTCAGGCATGTGTATTTCTATCAGCTTGCACATTAATCCATGCCGGAATCAATACCCTCAGGAGGAGGTGGAAAATGATAGCTCGCAGAGTTCACGAGATGAACATAATTCTAGCCGTGGATGGTTCAGAACATTCAGCAGCAGCTGCCAGGTTGGTGCGTGATTTGCCATTACCGCAGGAAAGCTCCATCACCGTGCTGGCAGTCCTGGTTCCCAGGGATGCTTCCAATCATGCCGGGTTGGAGCAAGCATTGGCGGACACCAAGGAAACCCTGGGTGAGATTAAAGCGACCGTGAAAACTGAGCTGCTCACCGGTTACCCAGCAGAACAAATCAGCGAGTATGCAGCCCAGTATGTGCCTGATTTAATTGTGCTGGGTGCAAAAGGACGGCGGGCAACCCTGGGCATCCTGCTTGGGGGTGTCGTGCAGCAGATAGTTGAGTATGCCGATGATCCAGTATTGGTGGTGCGAGCTCCCTATGAAGGCATTCAACGCATTTTACTGATCACCGATGGTTCAATCCACAGCCAACGAGCGATGATGTACCTGTCTCATTTTCCAATACCAGATTTATCAGAGGTGCAAGTGCTGCATGTTTTACCTCCGATGCCATCGCCGGTTTTGATCGCTCGTTCCTGGCCAGCCGGGTCCGAGACAATGACACCAGTGCCTTTATATGAAACCGAGGAAGAACTCGCCAAACTGGCAGACGAAGAAGAACGCAATGGCAAAGCATTGCTGACAGAGACGGTAAACAGCCTGGGCAATTATGGAATCGAAGCGAAAAGCGTGCTTTTACGGGGTGATGCAGCTACGGAGATCATCCAGTATGCCAATGAAAACCAGGCCGGTATGATCGTGGCAGGCTCACGTGGTTTAAGTAAAATGAGGCGCTTACTGCTGGGAAGTCTTTCCCGAAAGCTGGTCCATTATGCAGGCTGTTCGGTATTAATCGTTAAAGGAGGCGACCATGACATGGTATGAAGAGATGACCTGGTGTGCTGGTTGTGGTGTTGAGATCACCTGGGGACCCGCGCTGGTTGAGAACCGGGCTTTCTGCTGCCAGGATTGTGCCCGTGGATATGCTTGTGCCTGTGGTGAACGGATGGAGATTGACGAAGAGATGCGCAATTCAGGTGCAGAATCTACTCCATCTCCAACCGGTTACCTGGCTTGAAAGCCTCCCCAAACAACCTTCCATCAGGTAAACTGCCGCCAGAATTGTTATCGCGGCTGCTGTCAGCTGCGCCTGTTCAAGACGAACGCCTCCTGGTGGGTCCCGGAATCGGACTGGATTGCGCGGTTGTAGACATTGGGTCGACCTTGCTGGTCTTTAAATCTGATCCGATCACCTTTGCAACGGATGAGATCGGCTGGTATGCAGTCCAGGTAAATGCCAATGATATCGCCACCAGCGGGGCTGTCCCGACCTGGTTTCTGATGACATTATTGCTGCCGGATGGCAGCACCACCCCAGAACTGGTTGAGCAAATCAGCCAGCAGGTGTTTAAAGCCTGCGAGGAGATCGGGGTGACCGTGATCGGTGGGCACAGCGAGATCACTCAGGCAGTAATTCAGCCAATAATCGTGGGCACTTTGATTGGAGAGGTCGCACACCAAAACCTGATCACACCCCGGGGAGCACAGCCTGGCGACAGCTTATTGCTGACAAAAGGCGTACCCATCGAAGCGGTCTCGATCATGGCGCGGGAATTTCCCAATAAACTGAAAGATATCTTAAGCGCTGAGGAAATCGGAAAAGCACAGAATTACCTGTATCATCCCGGGATCAGCGTTTTAAAAGACGCTGAGGTGGCTACAAAAGCCGGTAAAGTAACTGCAATGCACGATCCCACGGAAGGGGGATTGGCTTCTGCTTTATGGGAGCTGGCAGGAGCATGTGGTCATGCGCTGGTTTTCCATCCTCTGCTGGTACCCATAGCCCCTCTTGCTGAGCGTATGTGCGCGGCTTTTGATCTCGATCCTCTGGCAG
>JALHTN010000467.1 GCA_022865865.1 Anaerolineales bacterium | reverse complement strand
TTTTTCTGTACTTCTTGTATGCAATGGTGCAGGATACTAGACATATTGAGACATTTGTTTTTGGTACCCGTTTGACACGTCTGACTTCGCTCTTTCGAAAAAAAGGTACGGATCAGGTTCTCGAGAATTTATCCACTCTCATCATGGATTGGTCTGGTGGAACGAGAATAGGTGAATCAATTAAAGATTTCAATTACCTGTGGTCACGCAGGATAGCGAGCCAAGGCTCAATTGTTATGATTATTAGCGACGGTTGGGACCGCGGTAATTATGGTTTATTAAATCAAGAGGTCAGTCGTTTAAGCCGGACTGCACATCGCTTAATTTGGTTAAATCCATTAGCGGGATCGCCAGAATATCAACCTTTAGTTCAAGGTATTCAAACAGTCTTGCCTTATGTTGATGATTTCTACCCCATAAATAACCTGAATAATCTAGAATCGCTTGTGATTAAATTGGGGTCTCTGGGATAGGAATAAGCATGATGCGAACAATTAACTTATAAATAATCACTTCTTTATCGCTGCAAAAATGGCACCCGCCGCGGCGAAACCAGCGGCTGCAATCAAACTGGTACTAAAAGCAACATAGATTGCGTTTTCATCACCTGTGGTTGCTAAAATTGTGGTGAATATCGCCCCTGCTAATCCTACACCCAATACCATACCTGTTGACCGGGCAGTAGCTAATAATCCTGCTGCAATACCCTGACGTTTGATCGGTGCTGCTCCCATAATGGCACTGTTGTTTGGTGAAATGAATGTTCCTGTACCAAGCCCAACAATTGCGAGTGCAATTCCAACCTGGTAAATGGGGGTAATTGGACCTAATCTCGACATCAGGAAAATACCCACTGCTAAGAGAGTCATACCCAGGACAGTCGGTATTCTCGTTCCGATGCGGTCGGAAATGCTTCCTGATATGGGAGCGATGATCGCCATGACAATTGGCTGAATGGTCAAAATGAGACCAGCCTGGGAGGGGCTGAACTCACGTCCCTGCAGCAAATAAAAAGGCATCAGCAATAAAATACTGAAAACGGCAATGTAATTTAATACTGCACTGATTGCTGAAGCAGAAAAAACGCGATTAGAGAATAACCGTAAATCCAGGAGGGGATTTGGGCTTTTATACTCGATGAAGACAAAAATTGCTAAGAATACTCCGGCAAAGATGAACAATCCGATAATAGT
The DNA here is from genome assembly GCA_022865865.1 of Anaerolineales bacterium. Next base: position 6,008 of record JALHTN010000467.1, on the reverse strand, counting down.
GGGGGAATACCAACCCAATGCATATCCCTGGTTTAAAGCTAGAAGTAGAGCCACTAACCCTGCAAGAAACAAAATTGCTCCCGGAAAATCGAATGGTTCTCGAAGTTTTCTTTGCTTATCTGAAGGGATAAATAACCAGGCAAGGATAAGCGCAAAAATTCCGACAGGAATGTTGATAAAAAAAACTGCTCGCCATGATACCAGGTCAGTCAGCCAGCCTCCAAGTGAGGGTGCCGCGGTCAAACCTAAATAGGTCATCGTCGCCTGCAATCCCAAAGCCTGACCGCGCTGCGAAGAGGGAAAACTTTTAGTTAGTATGGCTGGAGAATTTGCTGCCAGCATGGCAGCACCCAATGCTTGAAAACCCCTGAATACGATGAGTGATTCGATTTTGGGTGACCATCCGCAAAATGCTGAGCTGATGATGAAGATTGAAAAACCAATTAAGAATACTGGTTTATGTCCGCGGATATCACCCAACCTTCCGAAACTTAGCAGTAAACCGCTGACGATCAATAGATAGATTATGACTACCCATTCGACTGTGGCGATATCGCTGTCAAAGGATTTCGTAATGATCGGTAAAACCGTATTGACCACGCTGGTGTCTAATGCGGACATAAAGGTGCTCATTCCTATAGCGATGAGCACTAACCACTTTTGATCAATTCTAAGCGACAACAAATTCATTGGAAATCAGGGGAGATTGAGATGATTCCGGTTGATCCTGAATTTCCAATAATCTCGATTTTCGTATTAACGAATGATTGAATTACATCTGCATTGGTTCGCAGGTGGTCAGTAATCTTTACTGTAGAATAGGTAGATTTTGAGCCAGCAACTGAAAGAGGCAGCAGCAGCTGATCTGCAAGATATTCATCGAGGGTTGCTTCAGTGGATAACAACAACTCAATCTTTTCACAAACTTCATCCGCAACCTTTTCTGCTGGTTTACCTGGTGCGCCAAGCGAGAAATAACAGCACCGGGTTTGTTCAAACTCACAAACTAAGGTGATACTCGTTCCTTTAAATTTTGAAGGCAGCTGCACAATGCGGATATCATTTAATGGATACTTGTGGCCCAATCGGCGAACAATTTGATTGCGTTGTCTTTCTGCTATTTTTCGATCGAGGTTTGCCACTGCTGAATTGCCGTGAATATGTTTTAGTGAACCGCGATGGGAAAGGGATAACCCGGATACCTTATCTACCGGAATAATTTTAGCGCGAATTCGTCCACCACCCTGGGGATAAAAACCTGCTTGCTCAAGGTCTATGGATATTTGGAAACCTATCTTCTTCAGATAATGTATCCAATGTGAGTTTAACCAATCGAAACTCGGTGCGTACGGAACATGTGTTCCTCCAGAAATTCTGAGGTTTGAAGGATTCCTGCCAAAGCTGAGAGGTAGAAATAAGGTTTGTAGTACTAGTGAAGTTGAACCCGCTGTACCAATCTCGCTTTTATAGCTCCCGGTCCGGATACCGGTTGGGTAAAAGATAAGACAAGTTGAATTTAATTCAGCACCTTCGACCCGGGCGGATCCAATCCTTTGTGCTAACCGAACGGCATTCAAATGCTGAGCACGAAGACCGGGTTTATTCCTGCCAGAACGGATACCAGATATTCTAAATGGTTGACCGGTTGTCAGCGACAGGGATAGACAAGTACGCAAAACCTGTCCGCCACCCTCTCCCATACCACCATCGATTGACAGCATGGATCTCCTTTGAAGGATTGTCACGAGAATTTTCGATGATAAATCTTATCCTAAGTTAAGGAATTGCTTAAATTATGTTTATATATTTGTAATATTTATATTGTATCCTTTATTCAATTAAGATATCATTGGTCTAAATTTAAAAGGATGAGAAATGCAGCAGATTAATTCTTCAGAAATTACATCAGAAAGCCGATATATGTCTCGCAGGGATTTTCTTAAGGGTATGGGTATACTCGGCGCCAGTGCAATGGTTTTAGCAGCTTGTAGGGGGCAATCTGTGCCTTCTACGGATGTCCCAACTGAGATCCCCATTGGTGCAACGCCAACAGAATTTTCTGAACCATTAACATCTTTCGACGCAGTAACTAATTATAATAATTACTACGAATTCACAATTAACAAAGAACGTGTTGCAGATTTAGCGAAAGATTTTCCTACCTCTCCATGGGAGGTTGCAATTGGTGGGTTAGTTAATAATCCCAAAACATATGATATCGATGACCTGAGCAAATTCGCGCTACAGGAGAGAATTTACAGGCTACGCTGCGTCGAAGCATGGTCGATGGTTATTCCCTGGATGGGGTTTCCACTGGCTGAATTGCTGAAAGAAGTTGAACCGACATCCAATGCAAAATATGTTCGCTTTGAGACCCTATATGACCCTGAAAAGATGCCCGGACAGAATAACCAGGGTTACCAATGGCCGTATATAGAAGGACTGCGGCTGGATGAGGCAATGAACGATTTAACAATCCTTGCTACCGGCTTGTATGGGAAAGAATTGCTGCCCCAGTCCGGAGCACCCATCCGATTGGTCGTTCCCTGGAAGTATGGATTCAAGAGCATTAAAGGGATTGTGAAAATTGATCTGGTTGAGGAAATGCCGACTTCACTATGGATGGCGGCTGCGCCGAATGAATATGGGTTTTACGCGACTGTGAATCCTGATGTTACCCATCCTCGCTGGTCCCAAGCATCAGAACGCCGGATTGGGGAGTCGGGACGCCAAAAAACACTGATGTTCAATGGTTATGAGGAAGAAGTAGCACATCTCTACAGCGATATGGATTTATCTGTGAATTATTAAATAAACATGTCCGCATTCGTGAGTATATTACTTTAGGCAATTGATGATGGTTAAGATCTCATTTCCACGATTTACAAAATTCCAGGCTGCAGTACATATCGCTGCATTACTACCTTTGATACTGCTGATATTTAATTGGACTCAAGATAATCTAACTTTTAATCCAATCCAAGCTTTGGAACTCCGCACTGGAAAATATGCATTGGTGCTGCTCATTTTATCCCTTGCCTGCACACCCATTAACACAGTTTTTGGTTTCAAGCAAGCGCTGAAGGTAAGGCGGCCATTGGGATTATATGCCTTCTTATATGCCAGCATTCATTTTTTGATCTTTATTGGTTTGGACTATCAATTTGACCTGGTTCTCCTTCAAGAAGCCATATTCGAGAAGAGATACGCCCTGGTTGGATTTTCAGCTGGATTGATACTTCTGGTTTTAGCGCTAACATCGACACGTGGTTGGATGAAACGAATGGGAAAGACCTGGTCAAAATTGCATAAGTTCGTCTACCTGGCCGGGATATTGGTGATCATCCATTATATCTGGCTTGTAAAATCAGACATCCGAGTACCATTGTTGTATGGGGGAGTAGTTTTATTGCTCCTTGTCGCTCGCATCCCTTATGTCCGCCGGCAGCTGAGCCGAATTAGACAGCACAAGCTAATTCGAATGCTGCATGATTTACCCGGATCCATTAAGAGAAAAATTATCCCCAATCCCATTGCGAGGTCGGTTTCAGGAGATAAACATCCAGGATAGGATTGCTGACAGGTATTCAATCCGCGGATGACGATTTACCCACTTTGGATTCGGTGGATGTGGTCAAGTAGATTAACACAAATGCCGTCAATAGCGAAAGGGGGAAAACGATCAACGATAGATTAAAACTCCAATATTTCACCAAATTTGACATTGCGAAAGGAATTAATATCCCACCGATTGGAATGGCAACTTTAATGGAACCCAAAACAGTACCGGCCATCTCACTGTAAATCAGTCCCGCTTTGGCCAACATTAAAGGTAAAAGGGCGGATATTGATAATCCTGCCAAGAAAATCACACCATAGGTTAAGAATTTCAAATCGAAGAAGAAAAGAGTGGAGTAGATAATAACAGAGGCTCCAAACAGTGCAAGCAGGATCTGGTTAATCTTATCTTGAGGTGCAAAAATGCCAATGATTACACGACCCAGCGCCATACCCAGCAGGAATATTACCAATCCGATCTTTGATGTGACTTGAGTGAATGCTCGCATATCCATTAAATATGTGGTTAAAATACCAATCGTTCCGGCTTCAATCCCCACCACTAAGGCCGTAGCTATGAAAAAAACAACGACTACTTTATCACGGGTGAGAATTCTCATTCGCTCCAGATATGGTTCAGTAGTCTTTATCCTGGTAGATAATTTTATGAGTGCAAATAATATCGCTAGTCCAAATACAATGATTCCCGATTGAACGACCGCGTTGCGCCAATTCATTTGCAGGAAGATCAAGTAGACCGTAATCAATATCGAGCCAAAAGTCACAAAAAAGTGATTGATATTGATGTGCAGGCTCTCTTTTTGGGGGTGGATGTCAATCAGCATTGCATCGGTTACTCCCTCATAAGTTCCGATCCCCGCACCGATCATGAACATGATAACCAGGTTCAAATTAAACGCCGCGGTGGAATAAAAAGTGAGGAAAGATGCTGAAAGGATCAGGCTGCCGATCATGAGAATTTTAGGTTTCGAATAGGTATCCGCCAACGCTCCAGAAATCATCACAGAAACCATAAAACCTAAATTCTGAATCATAATCATCAGGCTAATTTCATAAGGAGATAAACCAATATTTCGAGCGGCAGCTCCAATTAAGGTTGCCGCAACCCCTAATAGCAACATCGAAATATAGGATGAAGATGTGATGATTGATGTGTTCTTGACCATGTTTATCCTAAGTTTGAGAATGACGAACAATTAACTTGGAAAAATATTAGAGTTTTAGGGATTTGATTAGGAATGAAATTATATCCGTCTGTTCTTCAATCTGGATCTGTGTGGGTTTTCCAAAGCCATGTCCAGCTTTAGTTTGGATGCGGATCAACACTGGCTCACCTCCCCCCTGAGCTCTTTGCAAGGTGGAAATGAATTTAAATGAGTGACCTGGAACAACACGGTCATCATGGTCGGCTGTGGTCACGAGTGTGGCGGGATAAGAAGTATCTTGCATGATATTATGCAGTGGGGAATATGAATGTAGTACTTTGAATTGTTCTGGATCCTGCGGGGATCCATAATCGCTTTCCCAGGCCCAGCCAATTGTAAATTTATTGAAGCGGAGCATGTCCATGACCCCTACCGCAGGTAAAGCAGCACCGAAGAGTTCTGGTCGTTGGGTCATGCAGGATCCAACTAATAAGCCTCCATTTGAGCGTCCTTCAATGGCTAATTTTTCACGGGAGGTGTAGCCATTCTCAATCAGATATTCAGCACAAGCTATCATGTCATCGAATACATTCTGCTTATTCAATAAGCTGCCAGCTTGGTGCCACTCCTCACCATATTCTCCTCCTCCCCTTAAGTTTGCCACCGCTAGAGTTCCGCCCAGTTCGAGCCACACTAACCTGCTGATCAAGAAATCCGGGGTAATTGAAATATTAAAGCCTCCATATCCATAAAGCACTGCAGGATTGTCTGGGTTATCTTGATTATTAGCATTGCGGACCAAGAACATTGGAATCCGGGTTCCATCTTTGGACTTGATAAAAAATTGATCAACAGTGTAATCAGAAAAATCGAATGCGAGTTGAGGTTTTTCCACCTCAAAGGATTCTTGGTCAGCAAACGAATACTTGAATACAGTGGGAGGGTAAATGAATGAATTGAACAAGAAAAAGAATTCATCATCATGCCGCTTGCCGAATAGATAAGATTCGCGATCAAAGCTGAAGATCGAGCCAATCATTGGAAGTTCAATGTCTTCTAGAAAATTCCCAGTGATGTCGTATAGCTTAATCTGGTGGTAAGCATCATGCAGGTAGATGACCGCGAATTGGTTATGGATCAAACTTATCGCTTCGATTGAATCTTGATCCTCGGAAATAATCGTTCTCCAATTATTTTTTTCTGGATTACGAATATCAATGGATATCAATTTCCCACGAGGGGATAAGTAGTTCGTGCGCAGGTAAAATAGGGGTCCATCATTCC
>JALHTN010000466.1 GCA_022865865.1 Anaerolineales bacterium | reverse complement strand
GTATGAAGCCTTAGGTCGTCTGCATTCCCGTGGGGCGATCTTAAAATCTGGAGATGAGCGCACGACTATCTACCGGCCTCTGCCTCCAGAAGAGCTGCTGGAAAGGTATGACCGCCAGCACCGGCACTTGATCAGCAACCTGCATGATAAATTAACCACCATATATGCTTCCCAGGCAGAAGAAGCCTTGTGGTCGATCAGCGGACCGGAGGCAATATATTCGTATGCCTCCCAGATGATTCAAAGAGGAGAAACCGAGATTTATTTAGTCATGGGGGATGATGCCCTCGAGCGGTTGAGAAAAGACATCCTGGCCATTTGCGACATAGGAGTGAGAGTAGGTACATTGCTTACCGGGGGAGGGGAATTAGAATGCGACCAGGTCTCCCACCACCCACCAGCTGAAAGTGAAATACAAGGCTTGGAGAATATGCTGATTGTTGTGGTCGATGGGGAGGAGTGCTTGATCGCGAACATGGAACTGGATATGTCGGCGACCGTCACCACAAATAAGAAATTGGTGCTGATCTCGCGACAGTTTGTATGGATGGAATTATTCGCACAACGCGTATATGAACGACTCAGTCCTGCAATGCTGGATTTATTGGAAGATGCTGACAAACAGCTTCTGCTGAGTTTCTCGTATCAAGCATAATCATTAAAGGAAAATAACTTTGAATGAATTCGATTTTACCAACAGCGATATTCACTCTGATGAGATTCATCATCACAGTGCTAAAGACCCTCATCAGCAGGCTTCTGCCCTCTCAGATATCATCCTCGGTGGTCAGGATGGGTTAGTCAACGTACTGGGTGTGATACTGGGTGTGGCCGCAGCCACCGGAGATACTTATGTCATCATGGTGGCAGGCCTGGCAGCTACATTTGCCGAATCGGTTTCGATGGCAGCTGTGGCTTATACCTCAACATTGGCGGATGCAGATTACTACGAGAGTGAGCGCGAGCGAGAATACCGCCACATTCAAGAAGTTCCCAACCTGGAAAAAGAAGAAATCCGGGCGATTTACCGCGCGAAAGGTTTCTCTGGTGAGCTGCTTGAACGCATCGCCAATACCATCACAGCCAGCCCAGATGTTTGGGTGGCCGTAATGATGTCTGAAGAACTGCAGCTGCAGCCTGTCGACCGTAAGACCGCTTTACGATCAGCAATTATTGTCGGGATAGCAGCCATGATTGGATCATTAATCCCCCTCGCACCCTTCATATTTTTACCGGTGTCCACATCGATTCTTGTCGCAATCGGTTTATCTGCCCTGGTGCTCTTTGTTGTTGGCGCGATAAAAGCCCGCATGACCGTGGGGCATCCGGGAAAGAGCGGTTTGGAAATGGCTGTGATCGGAACAGTCAGCGCATTAGTTGGATACGCGGTTGGAGCGCTCTTAAAGGTGCCTGCAACCCCCTGAAATTTAGCTCAATTGAAAAAATGAATTCCGCTCAGATTCCCCCTGGGTGAGATTGCAGCCAATCCTTCAAGGTAGCCCGGTTGATTGCGCGTTCAAAAAAATCGCCTTGAGGGGAGATTCCTGCGTATCCTTTCTTGAACAACCTCTTCATCAGCGGCAGAAGCTGCTTTGCGTAGTGTTCCATGCAGGCTTCTGGGAAAATACCGGGCCAGGAATAGCATGAGACGACAGTCCGCCGCTCAGTTGAAGGGATCGATGGGGGTACGGTTAAATCCCACTCTGGGTCATCTGCATGAAAGACATACTTATCCAGGCTGCCCTGGGGGATACCTTCTATGCCGCGCACAACCGGGGGATGAGTGTCTAGTGTATAGGGATCGACGGAGAGATCCGTGATGATGGCATGCTCAGGTAACCAGGCGATCCAGGCATTGGGGATGACGGGTTGTGATGGCTCGGGTCTTTGAGTCGCATCGACCAGGATGTCGGTATTAGAGAATATTTCCCGTATGATGTCAGCATGCTTTGTCAGGTCGTAATCGATCACCTGCACCATGACGCCCGGAACATCTTCCAGGAACATTTTTTGCCTGAACTGGGGATCTCCATACGAAACAGCAGCCTGGAGGACATGTTTTCCAACCGCACCAGCACCAACCAGGGTTACCCTCAGTGCTGGACGTTGGGGGTGCTCAAATCCCGGTCCCGGGTAGACATCCTTTAGGGCTTCCATGGAGATGTGCATGCCATTCCAGGCGACAGATGGTAGATTTTCTACCAGGCGCCGTTTAGAATCGTCTTTGATTGAATCAAGCGAGATCGCATGAACTCCTTGTTTGTTTAACAACGCGACACGCTGAGGGCGAGTGGGAAAATGCAGCATAGAGATCAAGCAGGCACCCGGTTTGATCATCCTGACGAGCTCTTCCCC
>JALHTN010000056.1 GCA_022865865.1 Anaerolineales bacterium | reverse complement strand
GGTTCTTTCCCACAATTTTCCCATTTAGGTTGGATTTGACCCTTCGTCTTCCCTGTCTTTAGATCACAGAAAGTAAATTCTTTCCCACCAGATACCGAATATTCTTCGTTATAATATTATCTCGAGTTTTTGTATCTTTATTATCTGTTATTATGCGCTGAACCCAGTTTTCCTTATCTGCAAGGGAGAAATTTAATGGCCAACAAATTATTGGTAATCTCTGTATTCATGTTGACCTCCGTACTTGCGGCTTGCTCCTCAGCACAAGCTGTCGAGCCTGAGATGGTTGGCGATCCCCAAATAGGCCGCGAGATATTTGAGAATACTCAGAGGAATCGATGTGTGTCCTGCCACAACCTGGATGACGGTGATATACCCGAGGGACCATCACTGCAGGGTATCTCTGAACGTGCTGGCGAACGCGTCCCAGGCTTGTCGGCAATAGAATACCTTCAGCAATCTATCCTTGATCCCTCAGCTTTCATTGTTGATGGATACCAAAATAGGATGAAAGTCTACCAAATAGTCGATGAAGATGAAGTCGAATACATGTTTGCTCACATGCTCACCCAGGAAGAAATGGAGGACCTGATCGCCTACCTACTTACCCAATAGCGATTTTTCACGGGATAAGTAAACGATATTTTTCAATCTAGATGTAAGAATTCACTTGAAGCGGCGCTCAAATCGCTGTAAATACCCCTGTATTCTGGCGGAAGAAGAATTGCCATCTGGAACATGATCTCATCAGTGATTTTCCGCCTCATTTCTGCGTTTATTCTCCCTCTGGGCGACGCTATTCTGAATGGTTGACCAACTCTTACGCGGAAATCTGTCCTGCGCAGCCGGCGTATATTGCGGTAAAAAGCTTCCCCACCGTAGTAGACCAAGGGGAGAATCGGTGCTCCGGAATGCAGTCCCAGAGTGACTATGCCTGGGTGACCTTGCTGCATACGACCATTCCCGCTGCGGGTTCCCTCAGGTGTGATAGCGAGAATTTTCCCTTGATCGAGCACTCGCAAGCCATGTCTCAGGGCAGTGATATCCGGCTGACCGCGCTGAATGGGAATGACATCCCAAATATTAAAAAGTGGACCCAGGATTGGATTATCCCAGGTCTCTGATTTTGCAAAACCAGTAATGAGCCGAGGATGGAGACGGGGGAAAACAACTGGTAGTTCCAATGCATTAACGTGATTGCACACCACAATCAGTGGTCCCTGCAGGGGGACCTGTTTTAAGGAGCGATCATCGATCCTGCACAGTAAGCTCGTCAAGCCTCTGGCAGTATACATGGCTACCCAATAATCAAGCTTCAACGGGTTTCCTCTTGGCTTGTACCGATGATCTGCAGTGCTTTTGGCAGAATTGAAATTGTTAATTCTTGTCCAGCAGTGCAAAGGGTTTCACCATCACAATGAGCAGGGAGCGACCCCTGGAGGGCAGTCACCTTAATCGCAGCAGCTCGCCCGGTGGTGATCGCCTGGTGGCCAGCCTGTGTGCCCATCATGAAGCGTGGGATCAAAGCCAGAATGCCCAACCGGCTTACTTCTCCGGCGATGCATAAGTCAAGTTGGCCATCATCCATGCTCCCCTCGGGAGCCATCATAAAGCCCCCACCCAGGCGTCTGCCATTCATTACCGAGACCATCAATGCTGGTTGGGTGCTTGTCAAACCATCCACCTCGATCTGCACCGGGGGGGCCTGGTAATACAGCAGGATGGTCTTCAGAGCAGCAACGATATATGAAGGAAATCCACCCAAACGTTCTAATTTCAGCGCTTCAAAACCGACCACGGCGTCAAAACCAATCCCCACCCCATTGCCGAAATAACATCCTTCAGGATAATCCCCACCTTTCACGAAGCCAATATCGATTGGTCTCGTTTCTCCACTGGCGAGCAATTGGCAGACAGTCTCAATATCATTGGGGACATCAATCCCATAACAGAAATCATTGCCTCTGCCGATCGGGATCACGCCAAGAGCAGGCCGCTCACCCCCAGGTAAGCTGGCGCACATTAATCCATTCAGGACTTCATTCAAGGTGCCATCGCCACCGGCGGCCACCACCACATCGAAACCATCTGAAGCAGCCTGTTCAGCCAGTCTGATAGCATGTCCCGGTGCTTCAGTCCGGCACATCCCAAAATCAAGACCTAGTTTTTTCAGTTCAGATTCGATGGTCGGATAACTCTTCTCGCCCATCCCCCTGCCGGAAGTCGGATTGACGATGATCTTGAATCGAGGCATAAGTTCTCCCAGGGATTATTATTTCCGTGTCATCACGCGGTTAATTAACCCTGACATGACAGCGAGGTTACGGTAAGACAACCTATAACTTTCCAGCCTAAACCTGATGATTATGGAGATTCGAAGGAAAAATCATCCACATAAAGGTAATTATTAGGGATGGTTAAGCTTTCAAACTCCAACTTGAACACCACCGTTTGACCTTTATAAGGCGCTAGATAGATATTTTTCACCACCCATTTTGAGTTGTTGCTGTCCTGGCAAATTTTGTAATGCTGGTACGGGCTGCCATTCACATACACCATCACCCTGTTCTTTGTGTCGTTGCATGGTTCCAGGGATTGCGCCCACTGCATATATTGGACTGCGTAGTCTTGCTGGGGTACTTTAACCTGCTGGGCTATCGATGCCACCCGTGTGCTGCCACCATTCCCCAAACCAGCCGCATAGATTCCAGTGTGCGCAGCTGCAGTCGTCACCACACTGTCCCCCTGGTTGGATTGAACTACCCAGCCTGCAGTCTCCTGTTCAAATCCAGGATTCGTGAATGCTGTGTTGAACGTCTTATAAACGACGGGCAAGTTTACCTGCTCGGCATTCTGCGGAAAAGCTTTCGTCGTGTTGGTTCCAAATACCAGCATCAGAGCCACAGATATGAAGAGAATGATCACAGGGTATGGTTTCATATCCTTCATTCTCACACTAGAAGATGACCGCATATCAGCCTCATAGATCTCTTTTATAAGCCCGGTGACGTTTATACCAGTTTACCCCCACCGCTTCCATATCTGCCATGCTGGCTTTATTGACTTCGTTGACCTGCACCAGCTCGGTGAATTCAAACCCGTAATCATTAATCGTTTTCGCCAGCTCTGTATACAGCAGCACATTTGCACCCAAACCCTGGTACTCAGGCAGCAAACCAGCACCATTGACGATCGCCCATTTGGTACGTCTGCGCTCAGTCAGCAGCCAATACCAGCCGAATGGCCACATTCGACCTCGACAGCGCTGTAAGGCTGCGGACAAATCGAAATATGAAATAATGAAGCCAATCATTTCATCCCCCTTCATCACAGCTTTCACCAGACCGGGGTCGGTGACCTCGATGATTGGTTCGGCGATCATCTCCATCTCGCGTTCAGTCGGTGGAAAGAAAGTATGCGAATCAGTGAAGGCTTTTGAGTAAACCTCAAATACCCGCGGTACCCACTCACGGATTTCGTCCTTATCTTTGACGGTTTTGACCCACATCTTCCGTCGCTGCTTGATCTTCTCGGCTATACGCAAAACCCGCTCCGGAAGCTGGTAATCACCCGGTAAGTAACCGGATAAATGATCGGTATCTTTTTCAAATCCTGCCGCCTTCACGAAAGCATCGTAGTATTCAAAATTATAGGGGATAGTCATCGCCGCTCGGTGCTCGAAGCCTTCTACCAGCATCCCGGTTGCCTCAGTCGGGTTCATTCCCCGCGGTCCTATCATCGTCTCCAGCCCCCTCTCCCGCGCCCAATCGAAAGCCTTGGTGAAGAGCGCCAGTGCCACCGCTTGATCTTCAACCACCTCCAAGAAACCAAAAAAAGCAGCCTTTACTTGGCGATATTTTTTATAATTACTGTTATCCATCACGGCCAGTCTGCCAAGCACTTTGCCATCTTCTTCTGCCAGCAGGAAAGCCGCGTCCGAATGCTCGTAGAAGGGGTGTTTCTCCCTGTTTAGAATCTTCTTGGCCGAGGAAAGCAAGGGCGGCACCCATTGCTTATTATTGGCGTACAGATGAAAGGGTAAATTTACAAACTTATCCACATCCTTCGGATTTTGGGTATCGATGATACGAACCTGCATTTTGCCTCCTCGTAGACTCATTGATGAACCTGTAGTTAAAACAACCAACCAGGCAATCCGTTGCTCCTAATTTTAGGTTATTTTTAAATTATGTGGTTTTTCCCCCGTATCTCCCCAGGCTTCCCTCACACTTATGGAAATTTTTCGGTCATCTTCAGGGGATCGGTGGCGGTCCGGAAGTCACCGGCGTATATTGTGCCGTTGGAGTCACCGCCGGGTTTGATGAACGCGTTGGGCGTGGTGTTGGTGAAGAAATCGGTTGCGAAGTCGGGGTGGGTTGAGGGGTGTTTGTTGGTGGAGGCAGTGCGGTTGGCGCAGGCGTATTGGTAGCAGGGGTAACCGTGGGCGGCATGATTGTGGGCTGTGAAGTCTTAGTGGCTGCAGGATTGGTAGGGCTGGGATACGGTGTATTGGTTGGGAATTGAGGTGGAACTGTACTGGGCGGCTGTTGCGTGGGTAATGCAGTTGGAGTTTGCGAAAGAATCGCGGCTGGGGTTGCTGATTCCCGATGCTCACTGGTGGGAGTGCTCCCTGCTGGCTCACTCGCTTCAGGTGTTGAAGTCCAAACAAGCGTCCCGCTCCACGGCAATGTTGGTGTTGGGGAAGGAAACCTCGGTGTCACCAAAGCAATTTCCGCGGGTCTACCAGTTTCCGGAGGTGCATTCATTCCTAACAAATCCTGGATGATTTCCAAACCGATCGCTGGAACTGATACTGGCATCTCATCCACGCCGTAGTCCGCGGCGCTAAAGGAATGCAGATCAACCATCAACAACCCACCCTCCCTGGATGCTCGGATCCACTTTCCGAACATACCAGATCCCAAACTCAGGATCCCCACGATCAAGATCCCTGCAACAATAATTTCACCCCCACCCCAATAAAATCCTGTGCGCTGCTGGATATTATGCAACCAGGATAAAATATGTTGTTTCACCTGCAGTTATCCTACCTGACCGTTTCCATTGCTAGATTTACTCCCAAGCAGCTCAAAGAAAGCCTCCACCACCCGACAATCTAAATGAACACCTTTGGATTCGAGCAAATACTCACACACTTCGCTCTCAGCAACTGCCTTCCGGTAAGGACGATCTGATCGCATAGCATCCCAAACATCGATCACCGCAAAGATTCGTGCCGGGAGAGGGATATCTTCTCCAGTCAATCCTTGTGGGTAACCATTCCCATTCCACCACTCATGATGGCTGTAAGGGATGGATATAGCGGGTCTCAGGTATTCAATTGGCCACAGCAGCTGGTATGCAAATTCTGGATGGCGGCGCATTACCGACCACTCTTCCGAGGAAAGCGCACCAGGTTTCAGCAAGATGCTGTCCGGAATGCCCATTTTTCCGATATCATGCAGCAAGGCTCCCCTCCGGATATGGACCAATTCTTCACCTTCATATCCCATCAGCTGGGAAAGTTCCAGCGTTAGCTCCGCTACTCTCCGGGTATGTCCCTCTGTGTCTTGGTCACGGAGTTCCAGTGCCATTGACCAGCCTTCTAGTGTGCGGTCGTATGCATTCAATAAATCATCTTTGGACTGGTTGAGACTGGAAATCATATTGTTAAACGAACGGGTTAGGACGGTGACCTCGTCATTACCGCGCGGCATAATTTGCACCTGGAGATTGCCACCCGCCACCTCCGCGGAAGCTTCCACCAGGTTTCGCAGCGGGCGGGTGATGACGCTGGCAATATACACTCCCAGCAAGATCACCAGCAGCAAACTCAATGAAGCCAAGCCCGTGATTTGAAGCCGTGTGGCATTGCTTGCACGGACCAAAAATGTGCGCGGCAGGGAGACACCGATCAATCCCAGATCATCATTTCCCCGACCTTCCCATGGCCCTAAAATCTCTTCATACTCAATATTACTGATGTTTAATCCCCGCCGGTTGCCGATATTCCGCCTCAGGCTGCTCTCGTTCTGGTTCGCCAGCACCCGCGCAGCTTCACTCTGCTCAACTGACAGTGCTTCATAAAATGTACTCGCATAGGGTGCACCACTTCCTTCGTAGACAGTTACCTGGGCGAGAGTTTCATCATGGATTTGGCGCAGCATGGTATCAAGGGTCTTACCAACCAGAACCACACCACTCAGTTCCCCATCATTGTCCAGTAATGGCCCCGCGACATAGAAAACATCATTCCAATCGAAGCGCACCAATCCCGAGTACTTGTCACCAAATTCATCCACTTGGCCAGCCAACACATTAGCGATAAACGCCATACTGCCATAATCAGCATCCGATCTGGTTGAAACTTTGTAATCTGCCGCATCTCCCCCGAGCTGGTGATTTAACCCCAGAACCAGCTGGCCTTCCTTGTCAAGGAATTCCACCACTTCTTCACCCTGGTTTGCTGCGATCCCATAGGACAATTCCTCCAGCCTCTCAAGGTTATTTGTGATGATCGCTTCCGGCAGTCCCTCGGTATATGAGAACAGGCGCAATGAGCGCAGCAAACTGTCCTCCTGCCGCACCATACTTTCTGCCGACAATTTCCCACTCTCGATCAGCTGGTTGGTAAAGCGCTCATCGATCGTATCGAAAACGATCTGAGTGATCGCATAAGCTGCCCCGATTGCTAACCCGACAGCCAGGATCAAGAATGGTACCGTGATCTTCGCCCGGATCGGGAACCTTACACCAGGTAACCGTACTTTCCCACCCATTTCGCTCTTTGGAGACTCAATTCTTTCTCCAATCAGATTATCTTTGATCGCATCCATCACTTCCACCAACTTCCCAATTAAACCCAGTTACCAATCACACCCGATTTTATATCTTTACCCGCTCCCCGATGTTTGTAATCCACCAAACAATTCCAAGATTGAACTACTTTTCTACGCCAGATACTCACCAGAGGTAGCTAAATCTGGAGAATAAATCCTGATCTGGTTGCGCCCGGCTCTCTTTGCCATATACATGGCCTGGTCAGCACAGTGGATGATCTCCTGTGCATTGGGTTGATCCTTTTTAATCCCAGCCAGACCAAAACTCATGGTGATGTTCAAGGTCCTATCCACTTCTGGTGCCAAATAGGCTGTTTTTTCGATCGCTACTCGCACTGTCTCGATCCGCGACAAGGCATCCTCGGGAGCTGTCTCAGGCAGCAGGATAGCAAATTCTTCACCTCCGAAGCGAGCAACGATATCGTAATCACGGAAATAAGTGCGCAGAATTTCCGCCACACCGATCAGCACTGCATCCCCTGCCAGGTGGCCATATTTATTGTTGATCTCGCGCAGGTAGTCCAGGTCTGCAAGCACCACCGTTAAAGGACGATCAAAACGCATTGAACGGCTCAGCTCCTGTTCGAGTGCCTGGACGAAATACCTGTCATTCCATAATCCCGTCTTTGGATCCGACTCAGCTCGGTGCTTAAGTTCTGGTACGCTCAATGACCTGTTGATCAAATATAGCGGCGCGATGGCTGGCAGGATCAACCAGGCATTCAAACTCATTAAGACCGCTGACACATAACCAAACATTGCCAACATGAAATCCGTTGCCAGATTCTCAATATCGAGTACACCGGTTTCCCTCCAGGATACGCCGCGCGTTAGGACCACTGCTACACCTACCATCAGGTGATTTAATGCTATGTAAACACAGGCTACTACCCCTGTTCCGATCAGTGCATTTATTGTGCCAACCAGCATGTAATCCGGATTGATTTCAAGGTATAGCAACCTCGCCAGGGCGCCGAGGAGTATATGCATCCCGGCATTGAATGACTGCAGGTACCACTCTCGCAAACTCTGGCGATTCAACACCCTTTCTTTTACTAATTCAGCTGCATGCGCAACCAACACCAGCACAACAAAACCGAATGGCTGCAGGATTAGAATTCCGGCAAAGAAAAACACCAGACTGGGGTGGTAAACCTGGAAATATGGGGCTTCCGATTTGAGCAGCTGTGTACCAGCAGCCAGGACTATCAGCAGTAAAAAATCTATCCAGCTGATCTGGAATGGATCAAAAATTGACCAGGCATGGATGGCAACAATCAAGCCAGCAGTTAAAATCGAGCCAATGTAAAGCTGTGCAGTTCTGGACACAGTATTTGGTTCCTCATTCCCAAATGCCTCCCGAATACAATCTTGGGGGCGAACATCCTCCCTGATGTGGGTTGGCAGAGGATTGAGGAGGCTTTCGAACCGTAACCTGATCAAAATCAGGATTGGCCTCTCTTCATCCAGACCAGAATAGGTTGTCAGATTCGGATTTCCAGGCGTTTCAAGATTTTTAGGGAAGCTGAATACGAGCTCCCCACCCAACCCTATCAAATTAAACGAATTCTTGTCTGATATGTTACATTACCCCAATTTGCTGCAATACGCATTGAAGGTTACTATTT
>JALHTN010000465.1 GCA_022865865.1 Anaerolineales bacterium | reverse complement strand
TTATTGGGAAATCAATTCAGTTTTAGAGCGTTATTCTTTAACGTGTACCCACATATATCCATAAGGGTCCAAATCAGCAGACAGCAGTTCGTTATCTATGCTGAAATCTGAATTTCCAAGGATCAGGTCGGCTGCCGCGCTTAGAGGAAGCGTGAAGCTGAAGTTTTGTCGGTTTGGAGAAAGATTTTGAATGATGATTACTTTCTCCTGGTGATCGACGCGCAAGTAAGCGGCGACCGGGTTGGGCTTGTTTGATGGAAGGTTGGGTACCCATGAAAATTCCCCAGTTCCGAGAGCTGAATGAGATTTACGGGCATTTATCATATGCTTGATCGTATTGAGCAGTGATCCGGGATCATTCAATTGATCGGCAACATTGGTGTTCGTCGGCTCGTAACCGGGAGTGGAAACGACTGGTGCGTATAGTCGTTCGGCGGGGGCGGTTGAGAACCCCGCTTGTTGGCTGTTATCCCACTGCATCGGTGTGCGAACACCGTTGCGGTCTGGCAGCCAGATGTTATCACCCATCCCAATTTCGTCCCCGTAATAAAGAATTGGGGAACCCGGCAGTGTAAAAAGCATGGAATATGCTAATTCGATCTGCCTGCGATCATTGTCTAATAGCGGCGCCAATCTGCGCCGAATTCCCAGGTTGAGCCGCATTCTTGGATCTTTAGCGTACTGCTCCCACATCCATTGTCGTTCAGCCTCAGTGACCATTTCTAAGGTTAATTCATCGTGATTGCGAAGAAAAATGCACCATTGTGTATTGTCTGGGATTGGAGGGGTTTGTTCCATCGCCCACTCAAGAGGTTGGATATCGGATTTTCGGAGAGCCATAAAGATACGCGGCATGAGTGGAAAATGAAATCCCATGTGGAACTCATCGCCCTTCCCGAAATACTGGCGCACATCCTGAGGCCATTGGTTGGCTTCACACAACAATATCCGCCCCGGGTAGTTCTGGTCGATAAAATGGCGCAATTCTTTCAGGTAGGCATGGGTCTCCGGTAAGTTTTCGCAATTCGTACTTTCACGCTCAAACAGGTATGGAACAGCATCAGCTCGAAATCCATCCACCCCCTGATCCAGCCAGAATTTGGCGATATTGAGCATTTCCTCTCGGACTGCGGGATTATCGTAGTTGAGGTCGGGTTGGCTGGAATAAAAGCGGTGCCAGTAAAACCTGTGCGCACTTTCGTCCCAGGTCCAATTCGATTTTTCGGTATCCAGAAAAATGATGCGTGCCTGGGCGTACTTCTGATCGTCATCACTCCAGACATAGTAATCGTGGTATGGATTATCACGTCCCTGGCGGGCAGACTGGAACCAGCGATGCTGGTCGGAAGTATGGTTCAAAACCAGATCTGTGATCACCTTCATTCCACGCTGGTGGGCTGCATCTAAAAATGATTTGAAATCCCCCAAATCACCATAATCAGGGTGGATCGAATAAAAATCAGCGATGTCGTAGCCATCGTCCAGCAGGGGTGAGGGGTAAATTGGCAGCAACCAAATCGCATCAACACCTAAATCCTGCAAATAATTTAGTTTAGTAGTGAGTCCACGCAGATCCCCGTGTCCATTTCCGTTGTGATCGAAAAATGCACGCACGTTGAGCTCATAAAAAACAGCGTTCAGATACCAAAGAGACTCAGTACTCATATTTACTCCTTTCCTCGGAGATGATTTGCGATCGACATGATTTTTAACCCTCACTCTCAACGATCACGCCCTCGTGCTTTCGGAGGTGAACTTGAGCCAAATTTACTATCTCTTCACGATCCATATTGGTGGAAATGATGAGTTTTCCCATTATATGTTCTTCCAAATAAATGGTCAAATCATCTGCAGAGAAATTTAGCAAAACGAAAATTGGCGGGAAACCACGCTGGTATCGGCGGAAAGCATAAACGCCTTCATGAACTCCATTAATAGGAGTATAGCTGCCAATGTGTAGTGCTGGTGAGGTTTTACGGACAGCTATTAGTTTCCGGTAAAGGTTCAATATTGAGTCAGGCTGGTCCAGCTGGGCCGCAACATTTATCTGCTGGTAATTATCATTGACCGGCAGCCATGGCAGTTCAGCATCGGGTGGCGAGAAACCAGCGTGAGGGTGATTGTCCCACTGCATTGGAGTCCGGCAGCCATCCCTTCCCAAGCCAGGCACCCTTTTCCCCCATGGATCTTGCTGCTGTTCAGGAGGGATGAAGGCTTCGCGCATGCCGATCTCATCCCCATAATACAAAGTTGGTGTCCCGCGCAGGGTGAGCAGCAGCATTGCTGCCAGTCTGGCTTCTGGTTCGCTCAAGCGGCTGGTCAAGCGGGTTTCATCATGATTGCCTAAAACATAATTCGGCCAGGCGCCGGAAGGTAGAGCATTTTCTAACGAATCAACAATCTGCCTGACCATATCAGCCTGCCACTCGACACCCAGCAGCTGAAAGTTGAATGGCATGTGCAGCTCATCCAGATTGCCTCCGTAATAGCTGGCCCACTTCTCCCACTCAAAAATATGAATTTCACCGATCGCAACCCGGGATCTTTCACTGCTGTAATCATCCAGCAGCTGGCGAAATTCTCTATAGATTGGATGAATATCTGCATGATCCTGATCGTGAATGTGGATTTGTGAATCGTATTCCCCGAGCGGCTTGTGAAAATCGCTGCCCGCGACCTCTTTGAGGGGGTTGTCACGCCAATCCGGGTCCTTCATGATGAAATGCGCCACGTCGATGCGAAAGCCATCTACTCCCCGCTCGAGCCAGAAATGGAGAACCGAGAACATGGCATCTTTTACCTGCGGATTGCGCCAGTTAAGATCAGGCTGTTCTTTGAGGAAGGAATGCAGGTAATACTGCCCGGTAGGAGAATGCCACTCCCAGGCTGGTCCACCAAATACACTCAGCCAGTTATTGGGAGGTGATCCGTTTTCTTTGGCATCCGCCCATACATACCAATCCCGTTTCGGGTTGTTATTGGACGCGCTGGATTCAATAAACCAGGGATGCTGGTGGGAAGAGTGATTGGGGACGTAATCAATGATGACTTTAAGATTGCGCTGGTGAGCATGCATTACGAGTTGATCAAAAATTTCCAAGTCGCCAAAAATCGGGGCAACATTTGTATAGTCAGACACGTCATAACCGAAGTCTGCCATTGGCGAGGGGTAGAAGGGGGACAACCAGATCGCGTCGACTCCTAATGTTTCGGATAAGTAATCCAGGCGCTGAATAATACCGGACAAATCACCAATCCCGTCGCAATTAGAATCCATGAAGCTGCGGGGGTAAATCTGGTAGATCACACCCTTCTGCCACCAGTTATATTGGTTAGAATCTGATATCAATCGATTTGTCTCTCGTAAAGTGTATTCCAGTGTTTGGCTGTTACTTTGATATGGTTCGAGGTCAATCTGCTGACCTACACTGCAGCAAAATGCAAGCCGACCACCCCAAAACTTGAATTCCGCTGGCTGAAACCAGACCCGCGCGGATGGTTGATACCGAACTCAACCTGAACAGCCCGGTTTTTGAGGTCAGGTAAATCGCTAATTGAAAGTTATTGCAAGGTATCCAACCTGGCTGAGACGATTAACCCTTCACAGAGCCAGCTGTCAAGCCGCGCACGAAGTAACGCTGCAGTGCGAAGAAGACGATCAATGGGATGACCATCGTGATGAAGGCACCAGATGTCAAGACATGCCAGTCCTGGCCTCTCTCGCCGATCAAAGCAGCTAATCTGGAGGTCACCACGGAAACTTCCTTCCGGGTTCCCAAAAACACCAACGCAACCAGCAGGTCATTCCAAACCCATAGGAATTGAAAGATCGCGAAGGAAGCGATCACGGGGATTGAGAGGGGCATGACAAGACTGGTAAAAGTCGTCATCGGAGAAGCGCCATCAACATGAGCGGATTCGATGATCTCGGCTGGCAGGGTGGAGATGTACCCAAAAAACAAGAAGACCGCCAGCGGCAGCCCGAAACCCGTGTGGGCAAGCCATACTCCTAAATATGTGCCGTTCAGGTCAATGCCAACATACAGTCTCAATAACGGCACCAGGGCAGATTGCAATGGCACTACCATCAATCCCACGACCACCACAAAGAAAAAGCGGCGCCCGGGAAATTCCAGCCAGGCGAAGGCATACGCCGCAAAAGCTGCGATGGTGATCGGGATAACCACAGATGGGATTGTCACCAGCAAGCTGTTGATGAAAGCATTGCCCATGCCATCCGCGGTTAATACCTGCGCATAGTTTGAAATTGTATACTGGCTGGCTTCGAAAGGATGCTGGAAAACTGTCCACCAACCGGTGGTTTTTATGTCGTTTGGTGGGCGAAAAGAAGTGATCAGCAACCCGATGGTTGGTACAGTCCAGATGAGTGCGATGGCAATGATGGTGATCCGCAGTGGTAATCCGGAGAAGAATTTTCTAAAGCGGTCATTTCCAGTGCTGTTGCTTGTTTGAATGGAGTTGCTCATGGTTTTTTAGCTCCTTCCTGTGCGCATGCTGCGTACGTTGTAAATCATGACTGGCGTGACTGCTATAAGCAGGATGATCGCCAGCGCACTGGCACGCCCAGCGTTTCGAAAGGTGAACATTTCCTGAAACATGCGGTTTGCGATCACCTGGGTTTCGAATTGTCCGCTGGTCATCACGAAGACAATATCGAACACCTTAAGTACCATGATGACCACTGTCGTGGTAATGGTGATTATCGTGCCGCGGATATACGGTACGATAACCCGCAAGAAAATCTGAATCTCATTGGCACCGTCAATACGGGCTGCCTCGAGCAATTCAGACGGTACACCCTTGATCGCGGAGGACAGCACGACCATGGCGAAACCGGTCAGGATCCAGACCATAATGAACATCAGAAAGAAATTATTCCAGGGCATTAATATAAGCCAGCCCTGAGGATCTCCTCCTAGGGCAACCCATATTGCGTTGAGCAAACCAATCTGTGGGCGGGGGATGGGCTGGAAGCTGTACACAAATTTCCAGATCACGCTGGCTCCAACAGCTGAGATGGCCATGGGTAAGAAGATGATGGATTTGGCAATCGATTCCCAACGGACGCGATCGACCATCACCGAGATGACCAGTCCCAATCCAACCACGAAGCTGGTCACAAAGAGCAACCACATGACGTTGTTGCGCAGAACGATCAGCATCTCTGGATTGGTCAGGGCGAAAATATAATTTTCCAGACCGACAAAGGTGCTTGAATTTGCGCTGAAGAAACTGAGGTAAACGGTCCTGACTGCCGGGTAGACCAGGTAAACACCCATGATCACCAAAGCAGGACCTACGAAAACGAACGGCCGTACACCTTCCCTGACCGAAGCCGGCAGCAGTGAAACCAGGTTGTCTGTGATCAGGTAAATTGCCCATACCGCGCCAACGCCAACGATCAGGGCTACGATGGCAACCAGGAATTTATTGGCATCCGCGTCGCGCATGAAGATAAAGCTCCAGCGGAGTGCCAGGAAGGCAATCACCGGGACAGCGAAGGATACAATGATCCGCAAGGGTCCCGTAGTTAATATGTTATTAAACCTGTTTGGGGGTGGGGTTGTATGATCAATTGATTCATCCATGCGAACCTCCATCAATTACAAAAAAATAACAGCAGGGCAGTCCAGCATAGACTGCCCTGCGTTATTAATCACTTCATAGAACTTTTCCTGATTCTCGGATCACGGTCGATTCTGATTACTCAGTTGGCCAGCTGGCA
>JALHTN010000464.1 GCA_022865865.1 Anaerolineales bacterium | reverse complement strand
TGCCAGCTGGCCAACTGAGTAATCAGAATCGACCGTGATCCGAGAATCAGGAAAAGTTCTATGAAGTGATTAATAACGCAGGGCAGTCTATGCTGGACTGCCCTGCTGTTATTTTTTTGTAATTGATGGAGGTTCGCATGGCTGTATCAAATGAACATACAACCCCACCCCCAAACAGGTTCCTAACAGGACCTTTGCGAATAATTGTATCCTTCGCCGTCCCGGTGATTGCCTTCCTGGTACTCCGCTGGAGCTTCATCTTCATGCGGGATGCAGATGCCAATAAATTCCTGGTTGCCATCGTGGCCCTGATCGTTGGCGTTGGCGCGGTTTGGACTATTTACCTGATCACAGACAACCTGGTTTCGCTGCTGCCGGCTTCAGTCAGGGAAGGTGTACGGCCGTTCGTTTTCGTAGGTCCTGCTTTGGTGATCCTGAGTGTTTACCTGGTCTACCCGGCAGTCAGGACTGTTTACCTCAGCTTCTTCAGCGCTAATTCAAGCACCTTTGTTGGTCTGCAAAATTATATATTCGTTCTTACTAATCCAGACTCGCTGATAGTTCTGCGAAACAACGTCATGTGGCTGCTTTTTGTGACCAGCTTCGTGGTTGGATTGGGACTGGTCATCTCGGTGATGGTCGATCGGGTCCGGTGGGAATCGATTGCCAAATCCATCATCTTCTTACCCATGGCCATCTCAGCGGTTGGAGCCTCAGTAATCTGGAAATTTGTGTACAGCTTCCAACCACTCCCCCGCCCGCAGATTGGATTGCTCAACGCAATCCTGGTTGCCCTGGGTGGAGACCCACAGGGGTGGTTGATTAAAATGCCCTGGAATAATTTCTTTCTGATGTTCATCATGATCTGGATTCTGACCGGATTCGCCATGGTCGTGCTGTCCTCCGCGATAAAGGGTGTTCCATCAGAGCTGCTCGAGGCATCCCGTATTGACGGTGCCAATGAGATCCAGATCTTCTTCCGTGTCATCGTACCTTATATCCGCGGCACGATAATAACCATTACCACGACAGTGGTCATCATGGTACTTAAGGTGTTCGATATCGTCTTCGTAATGACCAGCGGTCAATTCGAAACCCAGGTGATAGCAAACCGTATGTTTCAGGAAATGTTTACCTTTCGAAACGCTGGGCGTGCCAGTGCGCTGGCGATCATCCTGCTCATAGCAGTCACGCCGGTCATGATTTATAACGTCCGCAACATGCGCACAGGAAGGAGCTGAATCCATGAGCAACTCCATTCAAACAAGCAGCAGCACTGGAAACGACCGCTTTAGAAAATTCTTCTCCGGATTACCGCTGCGGATCACCATCATTGCCATCGCATTAATCTGGACTGTACCAACCATTGGATTGCTGATCACATCTTTTCGCCCACCAAACGACATTAAAACCACCGGATGGTGGACCGTCTTCCAGCATCCATTCGAAGCCAGCCAGTATACAATATCCAACTATGCCCAGGTATTGACCGCGGATGGCATGGGCAATGCCTTCATCAACAGTTTGCTGGTGACAATCCCATCCGTGGTTATCCCGATCACCATTGCCGCATTTGCAGCCTATGCCTTCGCCTGGCTGGAATTTCCCGGGCGCCGCTTTTTCTTTGTGGTGGTCGTGGGATTAATGGTCGTACCCCTACAAACCGCCCTGGTGCCGTTATTGAGGCTGTATGTTGGCATTGATTTGAACGGCACATTTTTAGGAGTATGGCTTGCCCACACGGGTTTTGGGCTTCCATTGGCCATCTTCCTGTTTTTCGGGTATATTGCCACCTTACCAGCCGAGATCATCGAATCCGCCCATGTTGATGGCGCTTCTCCGATGACGACTTTTACCCGTCTTGTCATGCCCCTCTCAATCCCCGTGATCGC
>JALHTN010000463.1 GCA_022865865.1 Anaerolineales bacterium | reverse complement strand
CGTACAGCTGCCAAACAAATCCACCGAAGCCCTCTGATCGACGATATGCCGGGCCAGCAGATCTAAAGCAGCTGTTGGCTCATCAATATGCTCCGCATAGATCACCCGGTTTTCCATCTCAGCCGCTAACCCCTCTTGCTCATGCAGCAGTCGTTGGAAGTACTGCAAGGTGGCCTCACGATAACGACCTTGATGAGCGGCGCACACCACCACATAGATTCTTTTAAAATTTCCATCCCCCACCTGCGCTTTCCAGGTCATCATCGTGTCATGAAGCAGGTCAATTTCCAACCTGGCACTAATCGCCGCACTTTCCAGGTACCAGGGTGCGCTTATCTGGCCGTACTGCAGCACCTTCTCTTCAACTACCACGCCTTCGACCAGCACTTCGTTGATAATCTCCTGTGCACTTTCCAGCACCTTTAATTGGGTTGGCATATACTTCATCGGCAGCGGTTTCACATTCAGATAACTTAAGCCACGATCAATTAAGTATTTCTGCTGCTCAAGACTTTCACGAATGTCTTCTCGCAGTTCCCCATAACCATTGTCAGCGAGTGTCACATAGACACCAAACGAGACATGTCCAATCCCCTTCATCTGGTGGTAAAGTTCCGGTATGACGTTCACCGTCTCTTGCTGCCCCTTATGAAAAAGCATGACTTCCTCATGCGCCATGACGATAACTGGAGTCGTTTCTTTGCCCAATCCTTCAAAGGTCCTATGAATTAAATTGTTATAGCTTTCATGGAATGACTGGTTTAGATCTGTGATTGCACCCTCATACTGATCGTAGGTCGAGATCGCCTCAAATTTTTCCTTGGTAAAAGGATTACAGTTTTCAGGAATATTAATCTCCATCAATACCTCCACAAGCTTAATACGCTGTTAGTTCTAACGCCGCCCGGTTAACTTCGCTTTGCAATATTGTATTGACAGAAGATTTATGCTGGATGATTAATTTGAATGTTTTCAAGGGCGAAGGTAATTACTGTTTGAACTTAATATGATCGTTTATAAATACACTGGAAAAAATTATACCCTAGAAAGCATTAATCAGACAAATCCTATCGATTTATATCCGGGCAAACCAGAATGCCCTCACAAATGGTACTCAGCCCCACCAGTAATTAATGCCCGGCAACTAATCTTATTCGCCGAAATCAGGTTAATTACCTCTACCTGAATCCAAGAAATGAGCATCGGATCAGGAGATATAATTCTAATTAGGATTCGAGTCGGATCCAAATAAATTCAAGCGAATAAAAATGCCCAATAATAATTCAGAGCCAAATTATTAATAACATGATCCTGCCACTCAATTCTCCTTTAGCCACATTAGATAACGCAGGTGGGAAAGGTGCCAATCTTAGCAAATTAATCCAGGTTGGATTCCCAGTTCCCACTGGATTTATCATCACCACTGCCGGCTACTGCGAATTTGTTGGTGCAAACCACCTGGAAGACAAAATCCATGATTTGATCTCAAAAGTCGATCTCGAGAACACCGCCGTCCTCGAGCAAACCTCAACCGAGATTCGCGCAATGTTCTCTGCCAGCGGCCTCGGCCAGGAAATCATAAATCAGATCCTCAATGCATACCAAGATCTGAACGACAGACCAGTGGCGGTACGCTCCTCTGCTACCGCGGAAGACCTGCCTGGTTTTTCCTTTGCTGGCCAGCAAGATACCTACCTCAATATTATTGGGGAGCAGGAGCTGTTGGATGCCGTAATCAACTGCTGGAGCAGCTTGTGGACAGCGAGGGCAATCGGTTACCGCAGCCGCAATAATATCCCACATACAGAAGTTGCCCAGGCGGTGGTGGTACAGGCGATGCTGCCTTGTGAAGTTTCGGGGGTCCTGTTTACCGCCAACCCACTCACTGGTTCCCGTTCTGAAACCGTAATCGATGCAACCATCGGTCTTGGAGAAGCGCTCGTATCTGGCCAGGTCGAACCCGATCACTTCATCGTGGACATGAAACACCAGAAAGTGATCACCCGAAAATTGGGATCTAAGTCTATCGTCATGTTTCCAAAAGAAGGTGGCGGTCTTGGCACAAGGGCAAATGATGCGAATCAGCAGCCAGCGATCCCAGATGAGACAATCCTGGAATTGACCGAACTTGGACGACAGGTGACCGAATTCTTTAATTACCCCCAAGACATTGAATGGGGTATCTTCGAAGGCCGAATTTTCCTGCTTCAATCCCGTCCCATTACATCTCTCTTCCCACTCCCTGAAGGAATGAGCAGCAGCCCGCTGCAGGTGTTGTTTTCCTTTGGAGCGGTACAAGGCATGCTGGAACCCATGACACCTCTGGGACAAGATGCTATCCGCTTGATCTTCGCGGGAGGCGCCAGCTTGTTTGGCTTCGATCTCGACCAGGAAACCCAGCCAGTGATAAAAATCGCCGGCAATCGATTATGGGGATTGGTTACACCGATAATCCAAAATCCTATCGGTGCACGAATAGCCCCAAGAGTGTTCTCCGCGGTGGATCCGAGCCTCCAGAATATCCTCACAGCTCTCCACAATGATCCAGAATTACAATTTGGGGAGGGGCATCTGCGCTGGTCGACTATTCGCCGCCTGGCAGCATTCGCAGGTCCTTTTCTCAAGCGCGTATTTCATTATGCCCGGAAACCCCAAGGTGCTGCTGAGCAGGTCCAACAAGCCAGTGAAAAGGAGATTGCAGAACTTAGAAAGAAATATGATGTTAACCCGAATAACCACAACAATCTTCCTGATTCGATAAACCTTTTCGGGGAAATATATAACGCCTTCCCCTATGCCGTGCCGAATATCGCACCCGCAGCTGCGGGTGGTTTAATCCCCTTCTTCCTGTTAAACAAAATCTCAGAGAATTTATCGGGTTCAAATGAACTATCTCTCAAGGTGACCCGCGGTTTGAAATACAATGTCACTACCGAAATGGACCTCGACTTATGGCGCACAGCGCGCGAAATCCGCTCCGATCCATCCGCTTTCCAGCACATGCTCAATATTAATTCACGGGAGCTTGCCAGAGCATATCTGGAAGGACAGCTGCCGGAAAGCGCCCAAAATGCCATTGCTCACTTTCTTGAAAAGTACGGTGTACGTGGTCTGGGCGAGATAGATATCGGGAGAAAACGCTGGAGAGAAGACCCTACCTACATCATCGAAGTCATTATCAGCTACATGCAGCTCGATGATACGGCTTTGGCTCCCGATGTTATCTTCCATCGAGGAGAACAACTAGCTCAAGAAACCATTGTAGAACTGCAATCCACGGCTCGAGCAACTTTTGCTGGTGGACTCAAATCCCGATTGATTGGGATGCTTGCACTGCGTGTCCGAGCTCTGGCCGGTTTGCGGGAAAGCCCCAAGTTTCACATCATACAAATGATGGGGATCATCCGGCAGGGATTGCTCAAGAGCGGTCAAGCCCTCGTCAAGGAAGGGGTAATCGACCAGGCAGAAGACCTTTTTTATCTCTATTATGCGGAGATTGAACAGCTGGCCAATAATGAGGATCGCGATTGGCGCGTATTAATCGACCAGCGGCGAGCCAGCTATCAGCGTGAACTCATGCGGGTACAAATCCCCCGATTACTGATCAGCGATGGCCGTACCTTTTATGAAGGACTGACTTCCGAGGAAAATCAGACTGGGAAGTTAATCGGCAGCCCGGTTTCACCGGGATTGGTAGAGGGTATTGTCAGAGTTGTTCTAGATCCACTCAATCCGAGTTTGCAGCCAGGGGAAATCATGGTCTGTCCAGGTACCGATCCAGCCTGGACGCCTCTTTTTCTAACCGCAGGAGGTTTGATCATGGAAGTAGGCGGCATGATGACACATGGGGCGATCGTTGCCCGAGAGTATGGCATACCGGCCGTGGTTGGAGTTGATCGGGCGACGCATGTTTTACAAACTGGACAGAAAATTCTATTGAACGGCACCACCGGTGAGATTTTGCTTATGGATCAGGATTGAAAGATTATCAGCTCGGTGAGGATAAAATCTCTAGTGAGTATCTTGGTGAGATTGCAGATTATGCATCCGGAAATTTCCGAGAAAATACCCAATAGACATCCTGAACAATACCTTTAAATTCTGTCAAAACTAATTATCAAACTGTTTTCGGTTAGGCAATCTGCAGCAGATAGGAAACACCCCTATCTTTGCTCAGGATTTCAAACGCTGGATTTCAAGATCCTTGGGGATAATTTCTCACCTTTCAGGTAGTTTGATGATAATCGACCACGTGCAGCGGTCTTGTGCAAACGATAAAGCAATGAGTTGCCCCAAATATTTAGGACAACCCATTGCTCAGTTTAGAATATTCGAGATTCAGATATTATTGAATCCAATTCAACCCGGTGATTTTATAGAAACTCCCTCGATAGCTCGTCCAACTTCGCCATCTCTTCTTCCGATAACCTGAACTTCATCGCGCCAGCACTCTCTTGTGCCTGGTAAACCTTTGAAGCTCCCGGAATAGCAACCACTGTCTCGCCATGAAAGTTGATCAACCAATTAAGTGCCACTTGAGCTCCAGTCACCTCATATTTTTGTGCGATCAGAGTCATTTCTGCTACCAGGGGAGCACTCTCTTTGATCTTCCCACCCATCATCATCTTGCGCCCAATTGGCAGCTGGTCGTAAATCTCGGGGTTGTTGTGGAATTTCCCTGAAAGGATACCTCTCGCCAGTGGAGACCAGGCTACGATCGTGATCCCCAGATCCTTCGCTGCCTCGATAACCCCATCCGACTCGATCTTACGGTGGAGCAAACTGTATTGGACCTGGTTAACAGCCAGGGTAAGACCGCGTTTTTCCAGGGCCTCATGTGCCCGGGTCATTTGATCGACATTAAAGTTACTTACACCAACTGAACGGATTTTTCCTTCTTCGACCAGATCCGCCATGGCATTCATTTCTGCTTCTGGCGAGGAGAAGCTCCAGGGTTGATGGACCATGTACAGGTCGATAGTGTATCCATCTAAGTAACGCAGCCGATCATCGATCGTCTTATAGATATTTTTCGCGGTCCTCAAAATGGGAAACCACTTGGTGCCGATGACGATCTCATCGTCCTGTATCCCCAAATCCTTCAAGGCATTTGCCAATCCCTGCTCTGATTTACCTCGCCCATACATCTCTGCAGTATCAAACCAATTAATTCCTCCATCCAGGGCAGTTTTAATAATCGCGGTCATTTCTTCCTGTGATAAGTCAGGAAATACCATTTTGAAAATACCGCTTCCCCCAGAAAACTGCATGACACCCAATCCAATCGGGGTAACCTGGTATCCGGATTGCCCTAGAGGCCGCTTTTGTATACTCAAATTGTCATTCATTCCCTTTCCTTCAATATTATGATTTGTGCAGCAATAAATATATTCAATCCGATGAAGAGTCTACTGGGTTTCGTACTCTTCCAAAATGCCAGGCCAGGACTAGTGACATGACACAAAATCCCGCCATCATAATTAACATATCCAAAGATAAAATTGTTTCAAATTTTCCGACCCCAAACACCATAATAAAACCCAAGATCAGATTAGCCAAACCCCAGATCACGTTTACCATCGGTGATGATTCACCAACCCCTGGAGGGCTGGCAAAT
>JALHTN010000462.1 GCA_022865865.1 Anaerolineales bacterium | reverse complement strand
TGAATGATCTCATCTAACAGATCCTTGCCATCCTTTCCTTCCGCGCGAGCCATGAAGCCAATATAGCTGTGAGGTTTTTCCTTGGGCGTGCACATCAGCCCCGCGAACGTGTTCCCCTCCAACAAGAACGGTCCTTCATCGGTCAATATCGTGTCAATTCGACCAAAGTCCTTGAAACCCAACACGCGGTAGGCCTGGAGCGCCAATTGCTGCATCATCTGGGTCTCTTTAGCAGTCAGCGGAGCAGGACAAAGGAAGGAATCGTTGTCTAACTCCTTTTTCTCAAAGGTTAGTGTGATATCTCCTTTACGAGACACAATCTCCAAGGGAGGAAGAGTTCTTGCATTTTCATTGCCCAAGATGCCCAGGGTAAATTCTCTTCCGCGCAGGAACTTTTCTATGAGGACTGGTTGACGGACAGTCTCGAGCTTCTCCACAACTTCACTGACCAGTTGGTCGTAGTTGTGGACAACGGACGCGTCGTTGATCCCTGCGCTACCCCGGCCAGCTACCGGTTTGACAAAAAGCGGATACTCGAACGGCGGGTCGTCCCGAAACACCTTGCAGTCTTTCTCTGATCTGGCTACACAGAATGGCGATGTCGGCAGGCCCACTTGCTGCCAGAGCCTTTTCGCCAGTGATTTATCGGTGGCGATGGCTATAGTGAATGTATCGGATCCGACGTAAGGTATCTCTAGTTCTTCAAGGATCGCGGCTTCTACCAGGCTGGAAACGTTAAAGACAAGATCAACTTGTAAAGACTGTAGATCGTTGATGAAATTGGGTCCCCAATGAATCTGGTGGACGCTATAGCCGGCCTCAGTTAACGATTGTTTGTGATGTTCCACCTCGGCATCTGTCTTGTCGACGACGTTGTCGGCACCGATGAGCTTTTCTTGAATTGCATAGTTTCCTCGTTTCTTGTTCAGTAGGCCGATTCTCAATTTTGCCATTGTAGTTCGCATTACTTCATATCAACTCTTGCTTTTGCCTTAGTTTTCGTTCCTTTTCTTGTTGTTGTTCCAATAGCTAGTGCTCGCCGTTTTTATGCAGAACTCTCTATTTCCTTTTGTGTGTC
Source organism: Anaerolineales bacterium (assembly GCA_022865865.1). The sequence goes on along the minus strand of JALHTN010000462.1, from coordinate 2,567 downwards.
CGCAGAAATGGCTACCATTTTTTGAGTAGGTTTCATTTTATATCGTAGAATGGCACTACAAACAATCATATTAACTAATTTGTCGAATCCAATATCGTTGAAATTCAGAGTTCTTCTCAAATAACTATCATCTCCAAGTCCTGGAAACAGATTAATCTCAAGTACATAAAAATGACTGCCATCATATCGTATGTCTACTCTTCCCACATCTTTACCATCTATTGATTGCATAGTTTTTAAAGCGATATTTCTTAGATTTTCTTTGATTAACGAATCATTAACTTCGCTTATCTTGTCGGTTTCTGGATTGTTTTTAACTTTTTCATCCAATAATTTTATGCCATTTGTTTCAGGAATAATTATTTCTGCAAAAATTGTAACTCTGTTCCCATCATTGTTTAACATACCTACTGTATATTCTCTGCAATTCTTGCCGCCAATATATTCTTCAACTATGACAGGTTGTTTGAATTCAGCAAGTAAATCCTTTGCTATTTTCTCAAATTGATCCTGATTATATGCAATACTGACACCTTCACTGGAACCACTGCCCCGAGGTTTCAACACCACAGGATATCCAAGAAAACCTTTATTTATGTCTTCATCAGAAGACACCATGAAAAATCTAGGAGTTAGTATTTCATCTTTTATGAAAATTGCTTTTGCTTTTTCTTTTAAAAGTGCATTGCAGACAGCTTCAGAACCTGAACCAACGAATGGAATTCTGAGTTCTTCAAGTACGTTAGAAACAAATATATCTCTGTTGTCATCTAAATATTCGGACAAAGCCAAAACTATTGATTCATCACATTTGATTTTTCTCAAATCCTGATAAAATCGCTTCAAATGATGAAAGTTGATAAACGATATATTATTTCCTGTTTCCTTGAGTGCTTTGGTAATTTCAATTTCCACCTTTTTTGTCCGCCAAGTGTTAAATTCTACAGGTTTTAAACCGTCTGCGTTAAAAACAATTATGTTCATTTTATTAATTCTCTTGATTATTTAATTCAGGTTCATTGGGAATCTCTATATGCACAAGCGGATCCACTCTGCTTTAGATTATCTGACACCTGTTGAGTTTGAACATCTTTGGTTCTCTCAACAGGCTGAAATGGAAATTGTTCACTAAGAAATATCATTTTTGTGTCCGATTTTTGGGGCGCAGTACAGAGTTTTCCGTAGTTTTCAGTCTTTCGTGGTTGTTGTTTCCGAAAAACTATCGACCTCCGTAGGCAATGGCGCTTTCTCAAGTAGCCTGCGTCCATCGATTTTTACGGGCTTGTTCAACGCGGGTGACCGATATTGGAGTCAGTTTTGGACGTCGAGCATGGATGGGCATTTGGTGTTTTATTTTTACGGTCACATAGCGGGTCAGTTCACTGACCCTCAAGTGCTCAACCCCCAACCGCTCCAATGTGCGGCCCCACCGCCAATAATCGGTGCGGTGGATAATACAAGCCAGACGAATGATGCTTTCCATACCACGCACAGAGACTCCGTAACGATGAGATAAAGTCGCTGGTGCGCTGATTCCCCGGTAACCCGATTGATTGTGGATGGCTTCGTGCAGGTTTTCTCCATCGGCGTTGTAGGCTATTTTGAGCCATCCCCTGGTTGTGACAACCCGTACACCGACAGCGGAAGCAACCATGACGCGTTCACTGTCCAAGACTTCCATCAGGCGCGCTATAAAAGGGATGGCAGCCAAGATAACACACAGTTCCAATTAATAACTGGAATGTGATTTTACCACCACACGGAGGAGTGGCTAGATAATTGGCTAAAATAAGTGTTTTTGCGCAAGGTGCTGTAAACATAATATGCATTGTGTTTACTCGAGTGCAAAAAAGGCCGGTAAATCGGTTCTTGTTTTTTGTATCTAAATCTGATACGGTGTTCTTAGTGGACATAATCTAACCCAGCAGAGCTTGTGTTCACATGGTTTTATGAATTTTGTAGAACCCATTCGCGATCGGAAAAAGATTGCTCAAATCAAAAACCAGTTGCGTGGGCAACTGCGTTTTCGCGATCTTTTGTTGTTTACGATGGGAATCAATTCCGCTCTGCGCATTTCTGATTTGCTGCAACTTCAAATCGGACATTTCATCGATGAAAGCGGCAGACCAAAGCGACGGTTTTGGATCCAGGAGCAGAAGAGGGGAAAACGGCACGAGGTCTATATTAATAATAGTATCCAGGAAGCCCTGGGGGAATATTTGAAGGCTTACACGGATATTGTCGAGAACCCTGAGAACTTTGTCTTCTTCAATTCCAAGATGAATGTCTACTCCAAACCCATCAAGCGTGGACAGGCCTGGAAGTTCATTGTTTCGATCTGTTGTGCTGTTGGGCTGCGAGGCAATTACGGTACTCACAGCTTGAGGAAAACCTGGGGATATCACGCCCGCATGCAGGGAGTGGATTTGGCACTCATCATGCATAAACTCAATCACGAAAGTATGGCATATACCAAGCGCTATCTGGGTATCACCGATGACGAACTTCTAGCGGTGTCCCAGCGCTTGAACCTCTAACTTTTCCTAGTCCAATTCAATGATCAGTGA
>JALHTN010000461.1 GCA_022865865.1 Anaerolineales bacterium | reverse complement strand
GGCAGGAGGTCTCCATGCAGCTGTCACTTGTTTTCCCAATGTTCTGGGGCAGGAAGAAGAAGAAAATCTATAAGAAGAACGACCAATTCTACGATCACCCCACCGCGCTGTATGAGGTGGGTACGATCCCCGCGCTGTTCGAAAGCATGAAGGTCCTCGATGATCGTGACTTCGACGTGATCGCGGTGGCGGGCACCAATGCTCCATCAAAAGCCAGGGCGGTCGAACAGGCTGCGGGAAAGCTGCTGCACAAACACGCCAAAAAAGCAGGTGTGAAATTACACTTTTTCAGCTACTCCCACCTGGAGCGTTTACACCAGTTTTTGCACCAGATCGGCAGGAATGACCTGCAGGAGACGATTGCCCTGGTTGGCTACTCACCAATGAGAAATGCCTGCCTGGTAGCAGCCCACATCCTGGGTAAAGAGGTGGCGGTCTCCATCGATGATGATTGCCAGTTTATCGAACCCAACTACATCCGCAGGATCAAGGAGCAGATCACCACAGATTTCAACGGTGAACCGATCCTGGCCTACTGCGGACCTTACCTTACCGAAAGTGGTTCAATCTACCTGGAGCGGTCCAGGAGCCCGCATGTTGCCTATTGGAATGTTATTGATGTGATGAACGAGATGTTCCGCAGATATATTGTCGAAACGCCGGGGGTTAAAGAAACCCCCTTTGCCATCATGGGCAATATCGCTGTGCACCGGGATTTCTTCACCCAGGTACCTCTTGATCCACCCCTCCAGCGGGGGGAGGACATGGATTGGGTCATGAATGCTCATATCCTGGGCAAACGATTTATCATGGATACCGAGCTGCTGATCAAACACGATCCACCCCCGAGACCTTACCCAACCTGGCGTCCCATGCGCGAGGATATCTATCGTTTTCGCTACCAGCAGGCCAAGATCGCCAACAGCAAATCTGGTGATGGCTATCAGCAGCTCGATCGGGAACGCTATTTTCCTTATCCCGGTGTTTTCTACCAGGATGATTTTCTCGACCGGGTCTACCGGGCTTGCACGACACTGGCCATTGACTATCTGACCCAAGGCAAAAAGGATGCTGCCAGGGAAAGCTTGAACAATATCTATCATGCCCATTACCTGGCGGAACCAAAGGTAGATCCATTCCAATCCTATCTAGCTTTCCAAAAGAAGTGGGTCGAGATGATGGTCATCATAGGTGAACGCCGCCCCGAAGTGCAGAAATTTGTTTTTGGCTGACCAGAGACAGGAATGCAGAGCTGCTGATCAAACACGCTCCACCCCCGAGACCTTACCCAACCTGGCGGTCCATCCGCCACCGGATTTCACTATACGAAGATCTGGTCTGCAGACCATTGGCCTGGTAGGAGAGGCGGCTATTTACATAACCCTGCCCGCGATTCACATCACTCTACATGCTTCCAACGCGCGATTCATGGCTTTTGATGCGCTGGGGTTAGTCCTGCTGCTGCTCGCGGTTTGGATCACGCGGGATCAATAAACCACACTTTACATTTCCTTCATAAATTTTTTTATTTCCTTAGTTCCGCTAGATAATGAACTTGTTGCAGGTCTTTTTCGGACGGGAAACACAAAAATACCTCAAATTAGGTATTGTTTCTTATTGAAATTTACTTCCTAAGCACCTATAATTGCAGGATTGTTCAGGTGAGACCATCGCCAACCTGGACCTGAGTGACATCCTATTCAATAAGTTATCCTGATACCAGATTTATAATGCCAAGGAGGCGCTGTATCCAATTCATTCAATCCATGGAATGGTACATCAACGTTTCAAAAATACGCAAAGGAGCAAACAATGAAAATCTTTAGACCTGCCAGCAAAAGTCTCATTACTAGGAGCACAGCTACCCGCATCGGATTGATCCTCGCCATCCTCTTCCTGCTCATTGGTGGATTCGGAAGCGCCTCGCTGACGCATGCCGCTCCCGGAATACTCTACGTGGATGGCGCATCCGGAGCTGACAGCGGCAACTGCCAGACCGCGGTCACACCCTGCAAGACGATCAGCTACGCGATCACGCAGGCTCTTGCCACGGATATGATTTACGTTGCCCAAGGGACATATGCCGAAAATCTGGTAGTTAACAGCCAGATCTCTCTGATGGGTGGTTTCGAAGCGGTAGGCTGGACGCGCAATATCGCCCTGAATGTCACCACCCTGGACGGTAGCCAATCTGGGACCGTAGTCGATTTCCAGGCTGGTAGTGATGATGCAGTGCTGGATGGATTCACGATCACCAACGGCAGTGTGAGTGCGGGTGGCATGGGTGGCGGCATCACGATGAACGACGTCAGTCCGATAGTCAAGAATACCCAGGTGATCAGCAATCAAAACACCAATAACGGCGGCGGCATCTACATCAGCGGCGGCGCGCCAACCTTCGAAGACCTCCTGGTTGACAGCAACACTTCCGGCGACTGCTGCGGTGGTGTGCACATCGGCAATAATGCCACCGTAGACCTCAGCGGCTCGACCATTTCCAACAACACTGCCGTTTCTGGTGGCGGTGTGGGTGTTTTCTCCAGTTCAACTGTGACCATCACCAACAGCACCATCAGCGGGAACGATACCGGTATCACCGTCGGTCAAGGTGGCGGCATGATGGTCAGCGACAGCGGTACAGTCGTCAATCTGGTCGATACAACCCTGGCGGACAACCAGACCGTTTTCCATGGCGGTGCCATCAGCGCGGATGGCGGCACAGTAAACCTGACCAACGCGCTAATCTACGGCAACTCGTCGAGCTCCATGAATGCCAATGTCTTCGCCATCGGGTCCACAGATTTCACCATAATGAACAGCACCATCGCGGACAACAATCCGGGTGGTGCCCAGGCGGTGATTTTGTGGTCTGGCTCGCTGACGATGACCAACAGCATCATGTATAACAATGCCTTCAACCTGCAAGGTGATCCCCCCTGCCCGACCTGCTTCACGGTCACTTATTCCAACATGCAGGGTGGTTATCCGGGAACCGGCAACATCGATGCTGACCCGATGTTCGTCGACGCAGCCAGCCAGGATTACCACCTGCAGTCCTTCTCACCCAGCTGGAACAGCGGCACCGCAGCGGGTGCGCCCAGCGCAGATATCGAGGGCACTCCCCGCGATGCCTCGCCGGACATGGGCGCTTATGAATGGGCCGGGTATCTCAACTACCTGCCGATCGTGTGGAAGGACTACAGCCCGTAAACCATTCGGGAAAGATAAGTTCCCAGCACGATTTCGCACCGCAATCAGCCAGATCAAAATCGAGGATCATAAAAGCCCCTGGAGATCAATCTCCAGGGGCTTCGTATAGGTTGGTTGATCAAAGGGGATGACCAATTACGGAGGCAGGATTACTTCTTGGTATGCACGACGATGCTGATTCCATGTATCTCCTGGTCCCTTCCATTATCGTAGATCACACCGTTATCCCTCCAGATTCTGATCTGGAAAGTATCAGCCCCATCCTTACAGGTTCCATCCCCCCCGCCTAAATCATGAACTCATACGCGCCCTGACCGTTTATGGTACCTTCGCCCTTGAACTGGGCTCGCGTACCGCCGTGGTTGACCACCAGCCATTCGTAGCTGCTGGAGTGGAAGTTCAAGTCACCAGCATGGAAAGGGGTAATTTGATTTATGATCACCTGAAACGATTTGGCTGATCCTGATGATACACTTGAAAAAAATAACTTGGAGGTTTGATCATGGCAGATTGGGTAATGGAAATCGCGCGCACGACAGCTCTAGCGGAAAGGTTCGCCGATGAAGGGCGCATGAACCTCAATAAGCTTTTGGAGGCAGCCGTCTACTCGCAGATCAGGCGGGCTGCCTGGGAATACCGCCCCCCCGTGACCGTCAAAACCATGCAGGCAGAATTGGAGACCAGCATCCGGTTTCTGGATCAACAAAACACTGACCCAGGATTGCTGGCTGCTCTTGAGAAGGGCAACCAGGGTTTGCTGGAGCAGCACAGTTCCGATTTGCCATTGACAGATGCGGCGGATGTCTTTGTCTGCCGCACTTGCGGCGATATCGCTCTTGAAAAGCCTCCCGATCGCTGCCCTGATTGCGGCTCCTGGACAGGCCGCTTCCGCAAGTTCGTGGCGACATTCAACATGGATAACCGCGATCCGCTCAACCCGCTCGAGATCATCCAGCTTTTCGCACGCAATGCAGAAGACCTGGCAGGATTGGTGGCGGGGCTGTCAGAAGAACAGCTCACCCTAAAACCTGCTGAGAATGAATGGTCGCTCAGAGACCACGTGGCTCATTTTTACGATGCCCAGGAAATGCTGGATACCCGTCTTGATTTGATGCTTACCCATGACGATCCCGAGCTGACCGCGCTGGCCCTCTACGATCACGCCACTGAAGAGAAAGGTCGGCCAGCGACCACCGCTGGGATGCTGGCTGAGTTCCTCGAGCTGCGTGCCCACAGCATTACCCTGCTGGAAGGGCTGCCGCTGAAGGATTTGTGGCGCACCGGCCGTCACTCGGAATTTGGGCGCATCACCATCCTGCGCCAGGTGGCGTACCTGGCTTATCACGAGCAGACCCACCTGCCCGAGATTGAAGCCTTGCGAGAGAGATTCAATTAAATAGATCCAGGGATCGCTAATTCAACTGCGAGATATTTATTTTACTGGACTATGGGGTGCTGGCCGTTGGGGGAATCTCCAGGGTGGCAGCCGGGATCGGGGTTGGTGCCAGGGTTGGCAGCTCTATATTCCCTGTCGGTGGAGTGCTCGTGCTGGTCGGTGTGGGTGTTGGGGTGGGCAGCTCGCACGGACCTGGACCGAGGAGACCAAGGTTATAACTTTCCAAGATTGCAGCCAATTCGAGTCCTTCTTTCCGATCAGGATTCTTGGGTGCGCTGCCCAGGGGATGAATGAAAAACCAGGCCTTTACGCTATCCATAAGATCAATGATTGCGGTGGGATCAGTCGGTGAGGCGATATTGAGCTGCGCAG
>JALHTN010000460.1 GCA_022865865.1 Anaerolineales bacterium | reverse complement strand
CAGGGTTTTTGGGGTCAACCGCACAGTGGTGTATGATATTCTGAAGAAAGCAGGTGAAGGTGATCTCCGAGATCGGCCCAAGACACCCAAACACCAACCAAACAAGACACCGCTTGAAGTTGAGCAGAAAGTGCTTGCTGTACGAAACAAGACTCGCCTGGGGCCACAGCGCTTGTCGATCTATCTGACGAAGTACCAAGATCTGCAGGTGCCGCCTGGCACGATACGACATATTCTCAAGCGCAACAAAGACCTACTCACCTATGCTACACCTCGCCGCCGTAAACGTGAGAAACGCGAGTTCATTGACTGGTACAGCGCTAAACCATTTGAAGTGGTACAGATGGACATCAAGTACATTCGTGACCAAAAAGCCTTGTCCAAAGAGCAGATCATCTATCTGGACAAGTGTGAGATCCCAAACTACCAGTGGGGTGCGCTAGATGTCAATTCCCGCTTCAAACTGATCGCTTACTCTCGGGAAAAATCATGGACCAATGGCTTGTGTTTTTACTTATGGGTGATTGCCTGGCTGCGTTCGAATGGTGTCACGGCCAAGATCGTGTTCACGGTTGACAATGGCGAAGAATTCGGCGGAAAGTCATGGATGAAGATCAGAGACTTGCGTAAACTTATTTCTGGCTTTGGCTGCCGAATGATCCAAAACCACAAAGGACATCCCGAAGAAAATGCACATCTGGAACGTTCCCATCGCACAGACGATGATGAGTTCTACCGGCTTAGGGCTTTGCGCTTCCACAGCGAACAGCACCTTCTTGATGAAGCTTTGCATTTTATTTATTACTACAACAATATCCGAGAACATTCTTCCTTGGACTACTCAACCCCCTTCGCTCATCTCAAACAACAAATTCCAGATATCAATGACAATATCCGTTTCTTCCAGCCTTTTATTCTTGATGATGTCTCTGTCAAACTCGGCCCTTGGAGTGGATACAATCTCTTGGCTCAGCACCATCCCAACATTACATTGTTTGATACGCATTTCTAAGAATAAATTCTTGCTATATTCTACATTTAGATCGATTTTTCAAAGTAGTCAAAAATTTCTCCGAATTTTTAAATCAATACAAATATTGACCCAATGAACTCTTATGATACAAATCAACTTGACCTCAGATGTTATAGATTAATATTTAATTGCCAGTCATTTGACTCTACTACGAGATAAGTCAATGAGGGGTAACCCATATTCAATCGTTTACTCAAACTAATAACTCCAACCGACTTCAATGATCTAATACTTTACCAAATTCATTCATTCGATTAGTCCTCGAAAAATTTTTTTGCTCCTGAGAATTTCTTGATGAACATGATGAACAAAAACTTGACCACTGAATCGAGTTCATATATAATGAACATGTAATCATGTAATTACATGTTGGTAAAGAAGAAAGCAAGATTCGCATGAGGTAATTAAATGAGTGACGTGAGCAATGCGATCGACTTCAACAGCAACATCCCCTATTACATCCAATTGATTGAATCTCTCAAAGAGAAAATAAGCTCTAGCGAGTGGAAAGCTGGTGATCAAATACCTAGTGAACCAGATTTGTGTGAATCGTACGGTGTAAGCAGGACAGTGGTCAGACAGGCACTGCGCGAGATTGAATTGGAAGGGTTAATCAACAGGCGGAAAGGGAAAGGAACATTTGTCTCGGAACCAAAGTTGAGTGAAAGCCTGGCTCAAAAACTAACCGGCTTTTACCAGGATATGGTTGAGCGAGGGCACACAATTGAAACCCATGTACTTCACCATAAAGTGATTCGCGCAAAAAAGAAGGTCGCAGAATTTCTTGGTATTGAATCAGGTACATCAATAATCGATATCAAGCGCTTGCGTTTCATTAAAGGTGAACCAATCGTTTTAGTTACCAGCTATTTGCCTTATGAGTTGTGTCCCAAATTAGCGGAGGCTGATATTACAAATCAATCCCTTTATGAATTCTTAGAAAAAGAATGTGGGGTTATCATTGCTTATGGTCGGCGATCTATCGAGGCCGTGCCAGCCAATCAGACCGAAGCAAAATTATTGAAAATTGAGGTTGGCGCCCCTTTGATCTTGTTAAATAGTGTGAGCTACCTGGAAGATGATACGCCCATCGAGTACTATCATGCCGTGCACCGTGGGGATCGTTCCAGATTCGAAGTCGAACTTGTCAGGATTAAAGAGGTTGGTTCGGTCAGGAAAACTCTAAAGCCAGAGAAGTTAGATTTACCCAGCAGTAATTAATTTAGTTTGGGGAAATATCCGTCGAGGAGCTATTCTTCGGGAGTAGATTCCTTTGATAAAATCGTGTTTCCCAACGCTGAAATTCAATAAATTCTCCTTATATAATTATCGGAAATAAAGGATTAGGAATGTTGAATGCAAAGTGATATAAAAAAAGCTTTGAAAGCTCCATGGGATCGAATAAAAACTCTTAATCTAGAGGGGATTCCTCTATTGACCGCAAGTGAGCAAACAAAAGGTTCATGGGCGAAAGAGATCGAAACCATTCACAGGGTTCCTGAAATCTATAAAGAATTCTATGATGAATTTCTTGATAAAAGTTCTGATTTCCCCTATTCGGTAATCACACCTACATTTAATGGTTTCATCCACCGAGAAAATGAGAAGCTGATCTGTATCCAAAATAACAATATTTTCATCCTGGAAAACGTCAATAACAAATTACTCAGATCCTGCTACGCAATTGGGGATATCAACTATGTCGAATTTGGAACTATTCTCCTTAAAGCGTGGATCAGAATCACTGGTCTGGTTGATAGCGGGATCCTTTCCTCTTCTACCCTGAGATTTAATTCTGTGACGGAGTATATGTTCTATCCTTTCGTCAACAAGATTAGATCAGCTGCAAATAATCCTTCAAGGTTTGGTAAGAACTCAGAATTAAGTAAATTTGATTACCTTTCAGAGGTGAATTTTAAATTCATGAACTATGCTAGGAACAGTGTATTGCCAGAAGAGAATATTATCGACCATGTTTTTCAACCCGAAATCCATTCAACACTATTTACACTTTTTGGGAAGAATTTCTACCGAACGATTTCCACTACTCACATCGGTATCCTGACGGATAAAGAGTTGATTATCATCCAGGATACAGGAGGTGGAAGGATGAATAATAATAAACGGTTCGGGGGAATTAAGTATTACATCCCTTTGAAAAAACTACACTCAGTGTCTCTCACGGTAATAGATGACGACCTGCTTGAATTATCCATGACCATGTCTGCGGATGAACACATCGAAACTTTATACTCAGTTTCAAAAAAGCCAGAAGTAGAGCGATTGCTGAAGAATTTAAGTGATCTGATCCCAGGGGTAAAAATCAGCTAAGGTTTACCTAAATCGTAATTCCTTTTGAAATGCATAATTGTTCAGGGGGATAATATTGACACTTAACTCAACAACTCCTGGATATCGGCCTTCTCATGGACAGGTTTGCAGGTCACCTTACCTTCTTCAATCTCCAACCCAATCACCAATCCAAATAAGATATCCTCTCAATCAAACTCGCTGGCATTCCAAGTCCAGCGCTAAATCGGGTGGAAGAAAAAAGCAACAAAAACATGAATGTAGATTGATATAATATATGAGATCAATCTTATTCCTTCGTTAAGTCTAAATTAAATTATTTGCTCTAGACATCCATAATGAGAATTTGCCATCCAAGTTTATCAAATAACAAAAAAAGGAAAAACCGCCCATCATAAGAGGGGTAATCATGCTAATGGTAATTGCAACCTTTCTGCAATTATCATTAACCACTTCAACAGCATCCAACAGCAATATCCATTTTCCAGGCATACAATCAACAGATTCCCCCCTGCGCCCACCAACCAGGATCTCCGCTTCGACCATCTCACCTCGGAGGACGGCCTCTCCAACAACCGGGTGCTGAGTGTCATCCGTGACAGCCAGGGCTTCATGTGGTTCGGCACGCTCGATGGGCTGAATCGCTCTGATGGATACGAGTTCAAAATCTTTAGGCACGACCCAGCCGACGAGTACAGCCTGAGCGCTAACCTTGTCATGGCGCTCTATCAGGATCGGGACGATTTCTTGTGGGTCGGTACCAGCGGGGGCGGGTTGAATCGCTACGATCCGGCGAATGAGCAGTTCAATCATTACCGCTACGACCCGGCCGACCCCAACACCTTGAGTAGCGACAATGTCTCAGCTCTGTACCAAGATCGGGAGGGTATGCTGTGGATTGGCACTGATGGGGGCGGGCTGAATCGTTACGACCCGACCACAAAGACCTTTACCCGCTACGCGAACAACCCGGACGATCCTTACAGTTTGAGTCACAATGTGGTGTGGGCCATGCATGAAGACAAGGGTGGCGTGCTGTGGATGGATCTCATGAAATGGGGCCGAATTGCCGAGAACCGCAAAAAAATTCCTGGTTACCCGAAGGGATCCGCAGAAGCAGAGTATGAGAGCGAAGATACACCTCCGGTAGAGTTCTCCATTTCTGACGAATTGGAAAAGCTGGCAGGACTGCGCGACCAGGGCGCTATTACCGATGAGGAGTTCGAAGCCAAGAAGCAGTTATTGGACCTATAGACAGAAGAGCGAAAATAATTTGTTACCCATCGCTACTGGTTATCGGTACGATGGGTAACCTCAATCTGAGTTTTCGATTGACCTATCAAATCAGTTATGAAAAGGAGTAGTTATTATGCCTGGTAGACGTGGAGGCGGGGGTCACTTCGTCAGCGATCAGGAGCAGGCCGTTCGGTGCCAATAGTTTCTGGCAGGCTTCCAACACAAAGCGCTGGTCGTCCGGTGGAAGTTCGCTGAAAACCAACGTGGACACGATCAGGTCGAAGTACGCGGCGGGGAAGCGGTCACCAATCAGGGCGGCGTCCATGTATTTCAAGGACACGCGCTCTTCAAGGTCTACGTCTTTGATTTTCTTCTCGGCCTCGGCCAACATCCGAGGCGAGGCGTCAATGCCGGTGACGGTTGCGCCTCGTTTCGCCATCATCCGCGTGAGCGTCCCCGTGCCGCAACCGACCTCCAGGACACGCGTCCCTACGTGAACATAGTTGTTTGCGATTGTTTCTTTGATGCGTTGGATTTTACCCAATGTAAGCAATTGGATCCCCCGGTCGTAATCCTTTGGGCTGGTTTCCAGCCACTTCATAAACACAGTAGCCATGACTAACAAATCTCCTCTATGTTATTCCTGACGTAGAGATTAGTTCTTCGATTTTACACACTCCCTAGTTCAAAGCAAATGCAACCGATGAATGCTTGGTTCATGTCGGCGGGCTAACGGTTTGCGTTACCCGCTGGTGGGAGGGATGAGATGTAGCCGATTTAACGGAATTGGCTTGAGCATAGTTTACTTCCTTTTAGCGGGGCGAATCCCACGAGTCCGGTGCACGCTGTGTTAGGCTGATTGAATTACTTCAAGCTTGTATCGAATGTTCCTCTAGGGACACTTGAAATCATGGGCAAATTTCCTCGTGCCCTTGCTCGCAGTGCTCAACCTCCCCTCCGACCATCGTCATCAAAACCTGTATATCCAGGATTGCATCGTGGTCAACGTCCAGGGTATTAGCGGAGAGGATGATCAGGTCGGCGAGTTTTCCTGCTTTCAGACTGCCGATCTCACCTTCACGAAGTAACGCATAGGCCGCTTCAACGGTCATCAGCGGCAGCGCTTCCTCCACGGAGAGCAGGTCATCAACGGCCCACTCCGGGGGTTCGCAGACAGTGCCGTCATCCTTTACCTATCTGCGAATAGATTTCCGCGTATGCAGGCCTCACGAATCATCTCCCATTTAGTGTGAGTAACCTGCCAGGCCTGTGTGTCGTTCAAAATCTTTTCGCCTGAATATTCCAAAACCAATCCAGGCTCGCGATCTGTTTCGATAATATTAAACACAAGCTGCCCTCATTCGTATTCCGGGCAGGTTGGCTGGTATGCTTCACCCGGATAGTAGATCGCCCATTCTGCCTGACTGAGATTGCGCCCTGCCCGCCAGCAGGCTTTTCTAACCCATGAATCGGGATCCAGGTCCCAGATGATGACCGTTGAATCATGGCTGGCGGATGCCAATCTCCTACCATCTGGATGCCAGGACAGGCTGTTGACCAGTGCGGTGTGCCCGCTGAGCGGCTGACCAATTGCCTGGCGGCTGGCTACATCCATCAGGATGACAGTCTGATCCCAGCTGCCCGAAGCCAATGTTTTGCCGTCTGGGCTGAAGGCCACACTGCCCACTCCTTCTGAGTGCCATTCAATCGGCTCACCCAGCACCTCACCGCTTGCCACGTCCCACAGCAGGATCGTTTTATCTGCACTGCCT
>JALHTN010000459.1 GCA_022865865.1 Anaerolineales bacterium | reverse complement strand
CGGTTTCAGCATGTCTTATTACACCACGAACCTGGTTAGCATAAATAATGCGGAACACCTCTTGTTTAAGAGACCCCATTTAATCACGGATGCGGAAGTGGAAAACTGGGGGTTCTCCACCCACGGTTATCTCGTCGATCTGCCAACTGGTACGCTTGAGTTGGTTAATCATGATGAAGAGGGACAACCAGCCGCGATTAAATTTAAATTCGGCCAGGGCTGCGTGCTTGCCACACAGCAAACTTTAGAATGGGGTTGGGATACGGAAAATTCCCCCATGCTGGACAATTACCTGCGCTATGATAACTGCCACGGTGATTACCACCTGTATTTGTCACTGGCGATGAACGGTCAACCTTGATCATTTAGCTGCGGAAATCAGCCAGCATCCACAATCTTAGACCACTGCTTTTCCAGATACAATCAGCAATGGGCTTGAGCATCAAACCTCAAGCCTATTTTTACTCCAATTGTTAATTACCTCATGATCCAGCAGCGATCTGGCCTCATTCAAATCTAGCTCATCAGGATCAATTCCGCTCCACCTCAACCCACAGCTGCTCACCATCGGTGATCAATTCGATCCAGCCATTGCGGTCCGTGCGCAGCAGGTGATAGCCCTCCACAGCCGCCAGGGTTTCCGGCGATGGGAGACCCTGCGGATCCCCAGCTGCGACGCTGAGCAGAACGATCTGGGGGCTCAGCAGTTCAATCCACTCCCTGGGGTTAACCGGTGCAAAACCGCTTTCGGCAAGTAATACAACCGTAGTTCCCTTTAATCCGGGTTGGGACTGAAGATCTGAGAGCAGCTCAAAATCCAGGCCAATGGGCAGCAAAGCCCGGAAATTCTCCCACTCCAACAGCAGGACTGCGCCTCGTTGACCAACCTCCAGGATGGTCAATGACGCGCCTTCACCTAAATCAAGCACCTGGCCTGCTTCAGCAGTTTCCACCGGAATATCCTGGAGTGCAAAGTGAGACTGCAGCTCACGCGCCGGGTAGTTAGCTTGACGCTGTCCCGCCCAGAGCACATTGTGCACCGCAAAGCGCTCCAGGTTGGCAGGCAGCCCGCCGATCTGTTCCTCACCTGAGGCTGCCACGACCAACCAATCCAGCTGGCGTGCCCCCATTGGCAAGCGGCGTCCCAGGGCATCGGATAATGACCTTTTGCTGGGACCGCCATCGATCAAGATATTACGCCCTGCTGGTGTCTCAATTAAGACCCCATCCCCGGTGCCAATATCCAAAAGAGTCATATGCAGGCGTCCATCAGGAGCTGCCATCACCGATCGCCAGACAAGCATGGTCAGCAGGACCAAACCCACGAGCACCGCCCCCGGTTTGATCAATCCCTGCACCCTCTTGGATTGCGCGCCAGCAAAGGTCAAAGCAAAGAGCGAGGCATAGAATGCGATCACCACCACCAGGCTCACCTCCCCCAAATTCAGCGCCCCACCCGGGATTTCTGCCAGCAGCTCAACTATCCGGATGGTGTAGACCACAAAGGGCCAGGCGATCCAGGCCAGGACCTGGCCGAGCGGATAGTAAATTGTTCCTGCCAGCAGCGCCAGGCCGCCCAGGATCATCAGCAGTGGTTGGGCTGGCAGGATCAGCGGGTTGGCGATCAGGGAAGATAACGAGATGCGCTGGAAGTTGTACATGATAATCGGCAGGACCAGCACCTGCGCCGCCAGCGTGAAGAGCAAGTACTCTCCTACCAGAGGCGACCACTTTTGCGCTCTTTCGAGCGGCACAAAGCGCGCCGCGAACCGCTCAAAGGCTGCTTTCAGCGGCTCGGCATATAAAACCAATCCCAGAGTCGCGGCAAAGGACAATTGGAAGCTAACATTCCACAGCACCTGGGGATTGAAAGCTGCCATTACAGCTGCCACCAGCGCCAGGGTATTAAGACCGGCCTGGCGGCGCCCCACCAGGCTGGCGAAAAGTGCCAGGCTGCCCATGATCGCCGCTCGCACAACCGCCGCATCTGCGCCTACCAGAATGGTATACAGACCAATGCCGAGCAGTGCAAACACCGCTGCCCGGCGAATCCCAATCTGACCTGACCCGAAAAGGCGGCTGAAAACGCCCACCAGCAAGCCTGCGATGATCGTGATGTTGAAACCCGATATGACGATAATATGGGTAGTGCCGGTATCCCGAAAGGCTCGATCCACCTGCTCTGGTATACCGCTCTCATCGCCCAGGAGGATGCCGGCCAGCAGCGAAGCCTCCGGATCAGGCCATAAGCGGTAAACCGTTCCCAGGGCGTATTCTTTATAGGTATAAATCCACCCTAAAAGCGGGTTCCCTGATCCGGAGGAGATGCGGTGTGCGATGGCATCTCCCATATAACTGTAAACTCCCTGCTGAGCCAAGTATTCCCGGTAGGAAAAATCCTCGAATTCGGGGGGATTTTCCAGGTGTCCTCTCACCTGCAGCCGGTCACCATACTGCCAGGTTTCCCTCCCTCGCAGGCGAGCCAGCAGGTAGCCATCTGCTGGTATCACCGCTGGTTCACCAACGCGCTGGATGCCTTCCACCCTTATCTTTAAATTGGTTTGATGCTCCAATACCCGGGGCGGTTGGATAACCACTCCGGTCACCCGCGCTTCGGTATCGAAGATGTTGTAGTATGCAATGAAGCCCGGCGAGTTGAGATCCGGCAGGGAATGCTGGTAGCGTGCAGCTCCAATGGCAAAAAAGGTAATGAGGAAGAGATAGAATTGGGGAGCATATTGAGTTCGTTGGCTGGATTCCCCTGCAGAAATCGTCGCTCGTGCCCTCCACCAGGTGATTCCTATGGTCAGGATTAAACCGATCCCGGCAACACCCATCCAAACGCTGGCCGGGAACTGCACCCTGGCAGCCAGCAAAATACCCGCTATAAACGCGAGAGAGAGCCAGAAAAGCGGCATACCTGCTTGATGGATTTGGAAATCTTTCCGGGCTGTTTCAGGATTGAAACCCCCTTTTTCCAAACCATCAATACCTTATTGTACATTTAAGATGCCCACAATTCCACAGCATTGATCAAATTTCTTTTACCTCAAATTCCAGCGATACATCCACAATTAAGTACCCATTGGCTATTGCTTAGCTGAAAAAGAAGATGTACAATG
>JALHTN010000458.1 GCA_022865865.1 Anaerolineales bacterium | reverse complement strand
TTCAACACTTTCGAAGCGCTGACGCCGGATTTCGTGGCTCGCATCTGGTTGGGAGATACGTACGTGGCTGAGCACGAGTTCGTTGGCCGCACCACTGAAAGGCATCAGACCAACATTCCCATGGCGTACCTGCTGGACAGTGAAGACGAGACCCAGGACCTGATCTTGAATAAAGATGGCCAGGGGCGCCTGTACTACCGCTTAGGCTTAAGCTACGCACCCACTGACCTGAATCTGGAAGCGCTGGATATGGGTTTTGTCGTCCAGCGCAGCTACGAAGCTGTGGATGACCCAGAGGATGTCTACCAGGATGAGGATGGCGTCTGGCATATCAAAGCTGGCGCCCGGGTAAGAGTACGCCTGCAGATGGTGGCTGACAACCGCCGCTACCATGTAGCCCTGGTTGACCCGCTGCCGGCTGGGCTGGAGATCATCAACCCGGCGCTGGCGGTCTCTGGCAGTGTGCCGCATGATCCCGATGAATCAAATTACCGCTACGGTTGGTGGTGGTGGGGCACCTGGTATGAACACCAGAACATGCGGGATGAACGCGCCGAAGCTTTCACCTCTCTGCTTTGGGATGGGGTCTACAATTACACCTATGTGGCAAGAGCCACTACCCCGGGTACTTTTGTGGTCCCGCCCACCAAGGCAGAAGAGATGTACTCGCCAGAGGTGTTCGGGCGCAGCGCCAGCGATTGGGTGATCGTGGAGTAAGAGGACATTGTTCAGGAATGATGTATAACTTTTTCACCACTGGATCCTTTTAGTGATGGTGTGTAAATCGTTATCATTATCTTAACGCAATTCTCGAGGAGGATGTAACATGTTCACAGTAGGAGATCTGCTTAAGCATCTGAAGCAAGCCACGGTTTATTTCATCGCACCTGAAGATAGCATTAGCGATGCTGTGAACTATATGAAAGATAAGCATATTGGTGCTGTCTCGGTAAAGTCAGCAGATGAACTTGTAGGCATCCTCACGGAGCGCGATATGCTCTGGAAATGCGACCTGCGGCAAGATTTCTCCTCGGTAAAAGTGGCGGAAATCATGACCCCTGTGGCAGATATTGTCACTGTTAATCCCAGTGTGGACCTGGAAGAATGCTTCAATTTAATGGATGTTCACCGCATTCGCCACCTCCCGGTAGTTGATGATGGCAACCTGGTTGGGATGATATCGATCAGGGACCTGGTGCGGGCCATCGTGGATCAGCAGATATTTGTATCATCCCAGCTCGAGAGCTATATCACAGGCAGGTCTTGAAAAGTTAATCCTGTCATCGGCCATATCCAAACAAACCATGCGGCAGTCTTTGGACTTGTGCGCTGGTTTGCGTTCTTTTAGACCGCGAAAATAGATGGGGAGACAGGAAAGATTATTCAGTCAACTGAATGATCGCTATTACCATTCAGTTTGATGGTATCTTCATTCTGTACTGAAAAATGTTGGCGGACTACAGGTTGTCAATCGGCACTGGTTCGGTAGGATCGGCCAATTCGAAACCAAATACCCTGGCATAAAAATAAAGCTCTGCATCCAGGGTACGTTTAATATTCTCAGCTTTGCGAAAACCGTGCTGCTCACCTTCAAATTCCAGGTATGCAACCGGAAGTCCTTTGGCTTTAACCGCCGCGTACATTTGTTGTGATTGGTTTGGAGGCACAATTTTGTCTTCTGAACCCTGGAACAGGATTATCGGGCAATCCAGCTGATCCGTGTAGTTAATCGCAGACCGTTCCCGGTACAGATCACGCTGTTCTGGGTATGGTCCGACCAGATTATCTAAATAACGCGACTCAAATTTGTGGGTATCATCGACGAAGGTTTCCAAATCACCGATGCCGAAATGGCTGGCGCCGGCTTTGAAAACATCCCGGAAGGTGAGTGCACACAGGGTGGTATAGCCACCGGCACTGCCGCCGGTGATCATCAAGCGGTTGCCATCAACATCACCACGTTCAACCAGGTAAAGGGCACCGTTGGCACAATCGTCCACATCAACTACGCCCCACTGACCATTAAGGCGCTGGCGGTAAGCACGGCCATAGCCGGTGCTGCCACCGTAGTTGACATCGATGACTGCGATACCGCGACTGGTATAGTATTGAATCTCCGCATCGTACACCGGAATAGTTGCACCGGTGGGTCCTCCATGACTCATCACCAGCAGGAGAGGCTTTTCAGCCTCGGGTCCTGTGAAGTCCTTGTTATGGGGTGGATAGTAGAAACCGTAGGCTTTCCGTCCCCCGACCGTGGGGATTTCAATATCCTGCGGGATGGATGTGTAGGCTGGATTAATTTTGCTCTCGCTTGAGTAGCGCAAAACCTTTTCTCGTCCCTCAACCAGGTCCAGTAGGATAACCGCCATCTTTTGGGTGGGTGATCCGGCGAGAAATAGTACCTGTCCAGGGGCCGCTTTAACAGCACTGATATACGTGTGCCGGGTTTCAATTTCTTCAAGATTCAGAGTCTCGGTATCAAGACTCGCCAGATGAGAAATTCCATGCTGTGAATATGTACAAATAATTCGTCTGTTCGATTCGAATGCATAGGTTGACATGCCGAATACCCATTGCGGCAGTCCAAATTCTGCTTCCAGCGGGCAGAGTGCTTCAATGCTGCCGTCCACCCAGCGGTATAAGTTCCACCAATTGGTGCGGTCGGATATAAAATATAAAACGCCGTCTGGAGACCACTCAGGTTGGAAAACAGATTCATCTGAGCCCCCCGCGACAAGCTCACTATTGGTGATTGAGCCAGCCTCACTTAATTCGCCAATCCACAGTTCGGTTCCATCCCATGGCATGTTTGGATGGTTCCAGGTCAGCCAGGCCAGCCGCGAACCATCCGGGCTGAGCCGTGGCGATGAATAGAAGTCATTTCCAGATACGATTACCTGGCCTCCATTTTCATCTCCACCAGCTGCTACTCGAACCAATGTGTTTACGGCTTCGCCAGATGCTGTGTGGTCTTCTCTCACACTGTAGAGGAATTTGTGATGGTGATCGACGACATAATCCGCGTATCTGAATTCAGCCTCAGGGGTGATTGGGCGAGGTGATTCTCCAGGATCAAGCCGGTATAAGCGTTGGTCAGAAAAGTTTGAGAAGTAAAGCGTACCATCTCTAACGGTGTAGGCATGACCTCCATATTCATGCACCCGGGTGCGGGCGTTGAATGGTTGGGGGGTGAGATCAATTATCTTTCCGTCTGCTGATCGCTGCACAACAACCATGCGTCCATCTTCTGTTGGGCGCAGTTCCTGCCAATAAAATACCCCATCCAGTATGTCAGTCCCACCCACACCAATGGACTTAGCGACGATCAGGTCTGAGGTAATGGGCGATTTCCAAGAACCGTAAGGGGTAGTTTTTTGTTCAGACATGGTTTACCTTCCTTTTAATCCGATCAGCGGCTTGTACCTGAACCTTCTGACAGTATATACAAAAAAACTGGTAATCAACAATTCTACAATCTTACACTACCTTCAGGCGATATCTACCATTGATCATGTTTCGAGGTCAACAAATGTGCAGCAGAACGATTGGAATTCGCCCAGCTTGGCATGTAAAGTAATCATCCGAAAGTTGTGGAAATAATCATTTCCGTTCATGTTATTGCGAGAGGAGCAGAGCAATCTCGTTCTTCCCGCTCTGGAAAACCGCAGCCACCTCCCCCGCCCAGGAGCGGATCGCGCTCCAATTCCGCCGGTCGCCAGCAGGAGCCTGGATCACCAGCATGACGAACAGCACCGCCCACCACTTCAAACGGCCGTATTCCAGCCGCCCGCCAAACACCCCGATGCTCACGGGTTTGACCGGCCGGGTTGCCTGGAGAATGGGACGCAGGTATTTCGCAAGACTTGCATAGCGTTCCCTGTAATTCAAGCGCTCTTCATTTTTGGGCGGCTTGGGTAAATCTTCATCCACGCACACCGGGACCCCACCCACACTCGTTTCACCGGTCTCTGTCAGGCTCATCGCCATCACAAACACCGCCAGTGGGATCTGCCCAAACGCCTTGCGGTGCTTCTTGAGAAATCTTAATCCAGCCCGGTGGGGACCCATGATCATGGGTCCGCCAACCACCACCCCATCATAAGCCTGCAGGTCATTGATCTCGCTGATCGGCAGGACGTCCACTTCCAATCCGCTCTTGGCGATCTCCTCACCCACTACCTGGGCGACCTCCATGGTTGAACCAGCCATTGTTGCGTAGGCAACCAGGATTCTATTCATTCCAGGATCTCCTGAGATATAAGTTGTAGATTTACACCGCGCTTTGTTGGTGGTCTTGCTAGTTGACCTTCAGAAAACCAATCGTGCGGAACATCCCACGCATTAGCTTATGGCCGAAATCCGGGTTAAGAAACTGGTTCGGGCAGCTGCCAGGTATCACCTCGATCCCGTTCTCGCGGCACATTTGCACTGCTTCTGGTGAAACGCTGGTCATGCTCGCAGCTACGCCTGGTTTGGTTCCCATCAAGCAGTGCATCCACACCCGCTGGATGCCGAGATCCACGCAC
>JALHTN010000457.1 GCA_022865865.1 Anaerolineales bacterium | reverse complement strand
TCTATTAAAGACAGATTGGATTCTGGAAAATCACCTATGCTTACATCTTGTGGACTGGGTTTGTTTTCCCCTTTGAAATGAAGCAGTACAAAATCAGCTTTTAGCGTCTCCTGGACATTCCCAAGGTATTCCAAATGCAATCCTTGTGGGTCCGTGTGGTGTCTCATCTGCTGCAAAATCGTAAGTTCACGCTTCTGCAATTGGATGCTTTCGAGAACCAGCGCCGTTTCATCCAATACTGTCTGCAGGAATTCTTGAGTTTCTGCATCCAAACTCTCACCCTGCGGCAGATAGAGATTTAAGATCCCGTACTCCCGTTCCCCGCGGCGCAGGTGCAAACAATAAACGCTGAACGGTGATGTGGACTCCAGGTGATCGAAAATTGGCACTTCCAAGAGGGGACAGGTATGAACGAGAGAGCCTTTCTGGTGGCATGTAGCGCAGCGTTGGCGCACAGCGGGAGATGCGAGGTATTCAACCCAGGAATCCATTAAAGGTTTGGGGATCTCCCCAAGGCTTATCGCGGTTAATGGCTGCCCACGTTCATCTAGCGGTACCACGGAGGCTCCAACTGCATCGACAATATCAACAGAAACCCTTAATAAAGAGGTAACAACTTCGTTTTCGTCATTAGCTTCTACAAATTTCCGGCTCAGGTGAAAAATCGCATCTGCTCTGCGACTGATTTCCTCGGATTCACTTTCAGCTGCAGTTATTCGGCTGCGCAGGCTGAGCATCTCACTTTGCAACTGAATGAATTGACCCGCAATGAAAAAAATTACCCCCGCGATCGCCAAACCGGAAAATATGCTCAGAACCAAATTATTTTGAGGCCAAATCCAATAAGCACCCACAAATACCAGGATGACTAAAAAAGAAATAGCAGCTGCCACCCATCGGACTGCTGGTGACAAAGAAAATAGTTGAGGAAATTTGAGGTTTGACTTCACATCCCCAATTCTACACGAGTTCTGTCCAAAATCTCACAACCATTCAATCTTCTCAATTGAATTTAGCGTAAAGTGGATCAAGGATATTACCTTTAGAGGACGATCATTGTCCGAATATAGGTGATTATCTTCCAAATATTCTGATCGTTCAGCATTCCTTTCCAACCAGGCATAAGTGAATTGAATGGTTCCATCAATCCACCTTCAGAAATGCGCCAGTAGAGGTAGGCATCACTCATACTTTCTTGCCTCAACGCCAGGTTGCCAGGAGGCGGATTAATTCCGCCAGAAGCAGGGCCATCACCTTCTCCAGTTATCCCATGGCAGGAAGAGCAATTCGCTTCGAAAAGGTTCTCTCCATCTGAGAGCGCAATGGGATCTTCGACAAATGGATTTCTATTCCCGGAGTATTGTTCTGGCACATCAGGTCTCTTGGCAGGCTCCTGATCTGCGAAAAATGAGGTTTGGGTTGCTGAACCACTACAAGCTGCGAGGACCAGGATTATGAAAAACAAAGGGACCAATACAGCTTGGGATTTCCAAGACATCTATGGCTCCAATTCCTCGAGCGCAGCTAATATCTCCGCACTGTGGGCTGCAGGTTTTACCTTCTTATAAATCTTCACGATCTTCCCATCGGCTCCAATCAGGTAGGTTGTTCGTAGAACACCCTCGTACTCACGACCGTACATCTTCTTCAGTCCCCAAGCACCATACATCCGCAGCACTTCGCGTTCAGGATCGGTTAGAAGCGTAAATGGCAGCTCATACTTGGTGATGAAATTGGTATGAGATTTTGAGGAGTCCGGGCTAACTCCCAGGATCGTTACTCCTGCTGTCTGGTATGCCGAATAATCATCTCTAAAACCACAAGCTTCTTTGGTGCACCCCGAGGTATCGTCCTTGGGATAAAAATATAATACGAGCGGTTTTCCCCGGTATTCGGAAAGGGTGTGGATTCGCCCATCTTGATCCGGAAGGGTAAAATCTGGAGCGCTGTCTCCTATTGATAATGGCATGTCAATCCTCCTGTGATAAATTCATTGCTAAT